>CADCAA010000047.1 GCA_902799285.1 uncultured Pseudomonadota bacterium | reverse complement strand
CAATTCAGTATAGAATAAATCCATCAAGAAATTGACTTCTTCGTCACTGCGATTCCAGTTTTCTGTGGAAAAAATAAAGCCGTTGCAGATGCAACACCCACAAAAATTCCACAACACATTGCTTTTATTTGTGATGGCAATCGTCGGTGGGCCGAAAATCGCGGAATGCCGCCACTTTTTGGGCACCAGGCTGGTATCGCGAATTTCGAAAATATGGCGGATTGGTTTATTAAACATGGCGTCACAACGCTGACTTTCTTTATTTTTTCCACAGAAAACTGGAATCGCAGTGACGAAGAAGTCAATTTCTTGATGGATTTATTCTATACTGAATTGAGTAAGAATTTGAAACACGCGCTGGAACATAATTTGCGCTATCGCGTTGTTGGGTCGCGCGACAGATTGCCGAAAAAGTTAGCAAAATTGTGTGATGAATTAGAAGAAAAGTCCGCAGAAAATACCGGCGGAACGGTTGTATTTGCGTTGAACTATGGTGGTCAGGATGAAATCGTGCGCGCTGTAAACGCGGCAATAGACAACGGTAAACCCGTAGACAAAGAGTCATTCGAAACGTTTATGGACACCGGTGATTTGTTGCCTGTGGATTTGATGGTGCGAACCAGTAATGAATGCAGAATTTCTAATTTCTTGTTGTGGAAATTGGCGTATGCTGAATTATTATTTGTGCCGGAACATTGGCCTGATTTGGTACGTGATGAAAAATTATGGCAACATGTTTTGGACGAATATGCAAAACGTAATCGCAGATTTGGCGGTGGAAAAAAGAAGGACTATTCTGGGAAAAACAAGGGTAAATAACTATGGGCGAGACTGTAAAGCGTGTATTGGCGGCAACCGTGATGTTGATTATCGCGTGTGTGGCGGGCGTGTTGGAACACTTTGGAATTCCGGCCGTGCGGTGGTTGGGCGTGTTTGTTGCAATTGGTATGGTTTATGAAATGGTGAACCGCCTGTTCAATGCAAAGCGTGAGGTTGTTGTTAAACATGCATTATTGTTCTTTGTGGCGTGGTTAGTGATGTTGGTTGCGGCCGTGTATTTTGTTGGCGCGTCCGTTAAAAATATTTTGTTATTGTTGGCGATTATTTGTGCAGCCGATGTTGGTGCATGGTTTTTTGGGCGGATTTTCGGATCTGATAAAATGTGGGAACGCGTGTCAGAGCATAAAACTTGGGCCGGGCAAATTGCCGGTGTTGTGTGTGGTGCAATTGTATCATTATCGTTTGGACCTTTGGTTGTCGGAAATTATTTGCCTGAATTGTTATGGGTTGGTATTGCGGTCGCCCTGCTCTCGCAATATGGTGATTTGACGGCCAGTTGGGTTAAACGCCAATTAAACATCAAAGATTTTGGCACGATTTTGCCGGGTCATGGTGGATTGTTGGACAGGTTTGATGGCTGGATTTATGTGTTGCCGATTGTTTGGTTATTAATGATGTAAAGGGATTCAAAGGTTTGTTATTATGCATATTTTGATGACTGTTATTGCGTTGATGATTGTTTTAGGTGTCGTGGTTTTTATCCACGAACTGGGGCATTTTTTGGCGGCACGTTGGGCGCATGTGACGGTTAACAAATTTTCTATTGGGTTTGGACCGGCCCTGGTTAAATGGCATGATAAACATGGAACACAGTGGCAATTGGCGTGTTTGCCGTTAGGTGGATATGTTTCTATTTATGGTCAAGAAGATATGTTTGACCGTAAAAAATACGACGATTTGCCGGATGATAAAAAGGTGGGACATTATTTGTCTGCGCCGCGGTGGAAACAATTTATAATAATCGCGGCCGGTGTTGTAATGAACTTTATTTTGGCATGGGTTATTTATTCATGTGCATTTATGTTTCATCCGCGCCAGGTTCAGTTGCCTGTGGTTGGCCAGGTGATTCAAAAAAGTGTCGCGTTTAACGCGGGTGTAAAACCCGGGGACATTATTGTAAAAATTGATGGGGAAAAAATTTCTAATTGGGGCGAAATTATTTTGGCCAAAGAATTGGCGGCAAATCACAGTGCCGATGTTCAATTACTACGTGGCAAGAAAAATATAACCGTCGCATTGGCACCGGCGGAACGTTGGGGGTTGGTTGCCGACGGCAGTAAAACTGAACTGCGCAAAAAAGGATTTTTGGCTTTTATGTAGTATATATGATCATGAGGCAGGCCGCTGCCCGCCGTATCTCCCGCGCGCTTTTGCATTACGGTTCAGGTCAAAGGGGTGTGTTCCTGTGACGGTCCGGGAAGAGATCGAGAAAACGGAAGCGATGATCCTGTCTCCCTACGCGGTGCGGAGTACGGATACGCTCGGGCGGGAGCGCCCGATGGAACCGTGCAGCCTGAGAACCGCCTTTCAGCGGGACCGGGACAGGAT
>CADCAA010000046.1 GCA_902799285.1 uncultured Pseudomonadota bacterium | reverse complement strand
AGCATTACCACAAAGCGACCAAGCACAATCCGTCACATGTGTTGCAAACAATTCAACCAGGGCTGGCACCGCCCCACTTTGCCCCATAAACGTATACTGCAGAACAACCTATACATTCAACGGTTGGTGCGACGGAACATGTTCAACATCATCAAACAATAACAGTGGAACATGTAATGGTACCGTCGTCAATACAGTGACAATTCCTGCAAACACATCCGGTAATAAAACATACTGTGCAACGTGGACCCGAACATGCGAAACCGACTGCGACGGTGGCATAATAATCGGCCAAAACTAATAATAAACTTAAATAAAAAAATATTGAATGTTATGCGGCTTTCTTGGATTCTGCAAAAATTGCCACAGGCTGTTTTTTACCCAACACAACATCTTTATCAATGACAATCTCACTCAGGCCCTCGGTCGATGGTGCATCAAACATTGGTTGTAATAACAGTTTTTCCAAAATGCTGCGCAACCCGCGTGCCCCAGTTTTACGTGCAACGGCCAATTTCGCAATTTCACGCAATCCATCCGGCGTCAAAGTTAATTTAACACCATCCAAATCTAACATAGCCGTATATTGTTTTACAATCGCATTTTTCGGTTCGGTCAAAATTTTAACCAACGCATCTTCGTCCAATTCTTGCAACGTCGCAATAATCGGCAAACGCCCAATCAGTTCAGGAATAATACCAAACTTTACCAAATCCTGGGGTTCGACTTCGGCCAAATGATTTGTTTCCTCGCGTTCTTTTTTCGAATGAACTTCGGCCCCAAAACCGATACCGGCACGAACACTTTTACGATTTCCAATAATTTTGTTCAAACCGTCAAAAGCACCACCACAGATAAACAAAATCTTTGATGTATCCAGTTGCACTGTCGCCTCGCCCGGGTGTTTACGACCTGCACCACCAACCGGCACATTTGCAACGGTTCCTTCGACCAATTTCAATAATGCCTGTTGCACGCCTTCGCCCGACACATCACGTGTCAGCGACGGATTTTCAGATTTCCGTGCAATTTTATCAATTTCATCGATATAGATAATTCCGCGACTGGCCCGTTCAACATCAAAATTTGCATTTTGCAACAAACGCGCCAAGACACTTTCCACATCGTCACCGACATACCCGGCCTCGGTCAGGGTTGTCGCATCTGCAATTGCAAAAGGCACATCCAAAATGCGCGCCAATGTTTGCGCAAACAAAGTTTTACCAGTTCCGGTCGAACCAATCAATAACACATTAGATTTTTGAATTTCAACATCCGAATTTGTCGCAACCGTATGACGTTTATAATGATTATACACCGCCACCGATAACGCGCGTTTTGCTTCCGTCTGGCCAATAATATATTCGTTCAAAAAATCATAAATTTGATGTGGGGTTGGCAACTGGGCCTTGCCGCCCTTGACCGCATCCGCCTTTAAATCATCGGCCATAATATCATTGCACAGTGCGATGCATTCATCACAAATACAAACATTGCGACCACTGACCAATTTTTTTACTTCATACACAGCCTTGCCACAGAAAGAACAAAACTGGTTATTTTTTTTATCTTCGGATGTTGTCATTTTTTCGTCACTCATGTCCCATATCCCCCAAGACTTGTAATTTATTTACGCACCAACACGCCATCAATCAAACCAAACTCTTTGGCCTTCTCGGACGTCATCCAATTATCGCGCTCCATCGCATCAAATAATTCTTTTTCCTTGCGTCCTGTAAAGCCAGCCATTTGCCTGATTAATAATTTTTTGGTTTCTTTAAATTTTGCAACATGAATTTCCATATCTGTCACCTGACCCTGGGTTCCAGCCATTGGTTGATGAATCATAATTTGAGTATTTTGCAAAGCGAACCGTTTACCCTTTTCCCCGGCCGCCAAAATCACAGAAGCCATCGACGCAACCAAACCCATACCAATCGTCGACACAGGCGCCTTGATATAATTCATTGTATCTATAATCGCCTCGCCCGCGGACACATCGCCCCCTGGTGAATTAATATACATGGATATATCAGCATTTGGATTTTCAGATTCCAATAACAACAACTGGGCCACAATAGAATTCGCCATACCTGTTTCTATTTCACCAGTGACCATAATAATTCTGTCGCGCAACAACCGCGAATAAATATCAAAAGACCGCTCACCACGTGGCGATTCTTCTATAACCATAGGTATCAAAGCCATATTACCACCTTTTTCAATACTTGTTTTCTTGTGATTATAGCATAAAAAAAAGCAAAT
>CADCAA010000045.1 GCA_902799285.1 uncultured Pseudomonadota bacterium | reverse complement strand
AATTGTTAAAGTGTACAAGATGGGTGATTGGTCTAATGAAATTTGCGGTGGTCCCCATGCTGCTAATACCGGAGAATTGGGCAGATTTAAAATATTAAAAGAAGAATCCAGTGCAGCAGGAGTAAGGAGAATAAAAGCAGTGTTGCTATAAGATGAAAAAATAGGTTTCGATAAATGGCTTTTTTTTGATGAGGTTTTTAGTTTATATAGCGGAAGTCCAGATAGCTATTTGGTTTATTTAGTTGATTATTTGGAAAAAGAGAAAAAATACATCAGCAATAACACAAATAAATATTCTGTTATTACTTCTGCTTATTTAGATGATTTATTGGGCAATCTGGGGAACACAAACGGTTGCCTAGTAAATAATTCCTCTGAATATAAAAAACGAGATATGAAATACAATGATTTTGTAGAGGCGTATAGACTGATAAAATATCAATATTCAAAGTATTCTAATGTTGCAAAAAGTTTAACCGAAGGTGTTTATTCAACTATTTGCTTTGTGCATCTTACATGTTTCTAAATTTTCACAATTTGCGCAAAATCGCCCTCTCGCCACATAATCACATATATAATGCTAATATTTTTTTGTGTTGTCGATTCGGGGCGATTTGGTGAATTTATACCCATAGTGACGCCGATAACGATAATTTTAGGAAAAATTCCCGCATTGGTTTTTGTGACAAATTATCGTTTTACGATAATCGATTTTCTTTTTACGCGCCGGATTTCCAAGCTTGATATCTAATAATTGTATTTTGGTCGTGTTGTATCGTATCACGTTAAATAGGATTGAATATACCGTATGTTTGATGATACAATATATCAGAGGGCGAAGGGGCCATTAGCAGGATCGCATATTTGCAAAAGGAGGAAAAGACTATGTTAACGAACGAACAATTATGGAACGCAATAGATAAACTGGCACGCACAAACCATTTCAGTTGCAGCGGAATGGCACGCGCAGCGGGCCTGGACCCGACGACGTTTAATCGTTCAAAGCGCGCATCAAAATATGGCCAGCCACGATGGCTGTCCATTGAAACGATTGCCAAGGTACTGGGGGTGACGCATACAACGTTTACCGAATTTGCAAAGTACTTGGACGAGCCCGCCAATGCAAAATAAAAAAAATCCCGCAGATTTGCGGGGTTTTTCTTGCTTGCAAAGCGCCGCCGATTTTTGTTAAAATGACCACAAAGGTACCAGAGAGAATTCATTTATGGCCATATTCCGCGGTTTTTTAACATTTGCATTGTGTACGGCATTGTCTTTGCCGGCATGGGGCGTCAGTAATTGCGGGAATGCATCTACAGAAAAAAAGATGCGACAATACAAATCTGGTGATGTTAACTAGTTTTTGAAATACGATTGTGTTACGAATTATGCCGACTTCACAAAACCTACATGGGTATGGTCTGTTGATAATGGTTTATGTCCTGCAAATCCTGCACTGGTCAGGGCGATGTTAAAGGCACGTCCGAACTTGGTAAATGAATCATATGAAGGAAGCCCGTTTCTTGCTATGGCAATTGCTAATTGTTGCGGTGATGGCACCAACTGGTCGGGTAAAGCAGGTTGCCTTACAAGAAAACACACGGAATATGAAACTGCAAAATTGATGATAGAAGAATTTAATGCAGACGTTAATGTTGTGGTTAACGACGAGAGGTATATCAAAGGTCCAAAAACTATTCTAGATAGTCTGAGAATTCATGTAAAGAACTATCCCGACTGTACTTATGGTCATAGTGAATGTGATAATATAGAACAATTATTATTGCAACATGGTGCAAAAACCTATGCGGAATTACAGGGTGAAACAACATCTGCATCTGTGGCGGCCGCGACGCCTGCAACCAAAAATGTGGAAACCAAAACAACCCAAAATCCGGTACAAACCACTTCTGCACCAACCCAGGACATTGGCGGGTGTACATTGGAATTTCAAAATGGCAAAAGGTTGGAACATATTTCCTATTGCAGTTCAATTATTGACCCGGATTTTACGGACCCAAATTCTTGTATAACAGTCTCGGGTGAATTGATAGAGTCGGGTGTGCCGTCGTTAAAAACTTTGACCAAGGTAAACGGGAAAACGTTCCAAGAATCTTATTCTTTGAACAACGTGGCAAGTATTCGTTTTGAATGTACCAAGGTTGCCGGCCAACACATTTTTGTTAATGCTTGTGACCTTGATTTTCATGGAAAAAACACTCTGGGCCAAAGCGCAGACGGCTCTTCGGAGTTATATGACGAATGCATACCGTATGAAAATGCACAACTGGATGCAGAAGTGCCTATGTCCCCAGAAGAAGAGGCCGAAGTAAACGCCGCAGCCCAGGCCGCCATAGACGATATGGAAAATTCAGAATCCGCAACAGAACCCCAGGAAACCGACCCAGATGACGTGACGCAAAATACAAATCTGAATGCCATCCAGGTCAGGGATTGTCGGCCTTGTGCGCACCTGGAAAGTGTTAATTGTGAAATAAGTGTCGATGATGGTAAATGTGTTTATAAAACAACATGCAAAAATGGCGAACATGTAATTATCAAAAACGGCGAATATGATGCCCGTTGCGAACAAATGCCAACGATTGAACCTGCACAAATTGGATCCATAATGTGTTCTAATGAAGAATTGGATGCAATTGGTGCGGCGGTTGGATTCAAAGATGCCGCCGGCGGTAAATGCGAGGATGGAATTATATGTATCAAAGAAGATTTTGTTTTTATTGATGGTAAATGTGTTGACGCGGATGAATTACAAAAAAATATAGACACGGCCGAACAAAACTATGCTGATGCCAAGGCGCGCGAAACATCGT
>CADCAA010000044.1 GCA_902799285.1 uncultured Pseudomonadota bacterium | reverse complement strand
CCGCGTACGCGATGTCCTGCGCGCCCAATTCGTGTTGGGTTTGTTCGATGATCCGTATCAGCGGGACCTCAAGGGGGCCGATGAAGAAGTGGAAAAAGCAGAAAATCAAGCTGTTTCCCTGCGCTCTTCCCGCGAAAGCGCCGTCCTGCTGAAGAATACCGGTGTGCTGCCGCTGCAGCTGGAATCCTTGAAACGCATCGCCGTGGTGGGGCCGAACGCGACCGCCATCGAATATGCCCGCAACCACTACGGCCCGAAAGATATCCCGGTCGTGAGTCCCCTGGAAGGAATCAAAACTTTTGTGGGAGACCGTGCAACTGTTTCTTATGTGCAGGGTTGCGACCTGGTAGATGCCAACTGGCCGGACTCCGAACTGTTCCCCACCCCGCTTACCCGTCAGGAGCAGGCTGGGATTGACGAGGCCGTGGCCCTGGCCCGGGAGAGCGACGTGGTCGTGGCCGTGATGGGCGGCTCGCACCGCACCTGTGGCGAAAGCCGTTCCCGGTCCTCCCTGGACCTGCCGGGCCGCCAGCGCGACCTGCTCATGGCCCTGCACGCTACCGGGAAGCCGGTGGTGCTGGTGCTGATCAATGGCCGCGCCCTTTCCATCAACTGGGAAGATGCGTATCTGCCGGCCATTCTGGAGATGTGGTATCCCGGCCCGCATGGCGGGACGGCCCTGGCCGAGGTGCTGTTCGGTGCCTACAATCCGGGCGGAAAGACCACCACGACCTTCCCGCGCAGCGTGGGGCAGATTCCGTTCAACTTCCCTTACAAGCCGCTTTCCCAATCCGACAGCTACCCGGGTCTGGGACCTTCTGGCAAGGCGGCCCGGGTGAACGGACCGCTCTATCCCTTCGGCTTCGGCCTCAGTTACACCACCTTCCGCTACGCTAACCTGCAACTGGCCGCTGCCCCGGCATCTGCTGCCGCCCCGACTTTTGCTGCTGCGGCAGATGCCCCTTCGTCGCAGGAGAACAGGGGATATGCTCCTCAGGGGCAATCTTCCGCAGCATCCTACGCTTCCGTGGCAGATGCCCCTCTCGTAATCGAGGCCGGTCAGAGTGTGATGGTGTCGGTTGAGGTGACGAATACCGGTGACCTGGCAGGCGACGAAGTGGTCCAACTCTACATCAAAGACGATTGCAGTAGCGTTATCACTTACGAGCGGCAGCTGGCCGGTTTCGAACGCATCCACCTGCTCCCGGGCGAGACCCGTACGGTCACCTTCACCGTAGGTCCTGACCGGATGCAGTTGTTGGACGGATGCCAGTATTCAAACTTAATGAACCGGCATGTACGGTCGGCTGTAAAGCAATGGCCCCGGAACAAAAGATTGCGCACATAAAAGCGGTATAAAAGCTAGGTTTTTTCAGCATAATTTTTCTCCTGTTTGCAAAAAGAATCCTTCCTTAAGGGTCAGTCTAGCAAAAATGAAAAATTTAAGGCAAGCGTTTTTTATTTGTTTTTACAAAGTTCGTCTATGGTGTCAGAAATATGCTGAAACATTGCGCGTTTTTGTGCTGTATTTTTTGCGCATGGGTCGCATGTTGCGCGAACAGCGCCCATTGTGCAGGTAAATTTTTTGCCATTACATGTGCCTGTGGTGCGGACCGGGACAATGCGGTTGGCATAATTGTTTTCCATTACGATATATTTTTGTGGAATATCCCCGGGTTTGTCTTGCCATAATAATTTAATTGCATCTGCGGTGGCGCGTTCGCAAGATTTTTCTGCGTTTGTATCGGCTTTTTTGATATGGTCGTGGATAGCAGATTCGCGGTTGTTTGCTGCAACCAATACCCATACAACAGAAATTGTGCAGAGTGTTGAGACAATAAACAACAAAACATAGTGTGCCACGGAAAATGCAGATGGTGTTTCGGACATAATTTTCTCCTTTGGTTGTCGGTGGAAAATTGTATTGTTTTGCCGTGCAAGAAAATATAGGTATCTTTTCTGCATAATTGTTTGATTTTTATGTGTTTTTGGTGTAAAATATTTGGCGTTGTTTGTTAAAAAGAGGTGTTCAAGATGTTTGTGACAGAGAAATTGAAAACATTTTCTTGGGTAAATGTGGGAAACCCAGATCATGATGATTTTGAAAGATTGCAATCTGAATACAAGATTGACGAGGATAATATTATCGATATTTTGGACCCTGATGAACAACCGCGATTAGAGATAGAGGATGATTACAAGGTTATAATTGTGCGTTTTCCAATTATTAATCGTGAAAATGATACTTTGTGGCATACCGAGCCTTTATCAATTATTTATTCGTCAAATCGTGTAATTACTGTATGTAGAAAACGTTGTGATTTGCTGGATAAAATTAAAAAAGACGAAAAGACGTCGCGTGAAGATTTTGTGTTGAATATTTTGTATTATATCGCTGAATCATATTTGCGTTTGTTAAAAGAACTGAACAAGCGGGTTTTGGAATCTAAAAAGGGTTTGCAACAACATATTTCAAAATATGATTTGATGGCGTTGCTAGAGGTAGAAAACAGTTATACGTTGTATATGGCGGGTATCAAAGGTAATGTTTCTGTGTTGGATAAGTTGGAAAAAATGCGCGGGTTTATAAGAACTGACGATTCCCAAGAGTTGGCCGAGGATGTTAGGATTGAGTTTGGCCAGGCGACCGAGGTTGTGACAAGTTATAGTAAAATGTTAAAGTCCATCAAAGAAACCTTTGAAAGTATTATTAATATGGAATCAAACCGTTATATTAATCGGTTGACAATGTGGAATATTATTTTATAAAATATTACATTAAAAAAACCGTCTAATCGACGGTTTTTATTTTGTTTTTACATTTTGTTTGGAATTTTTAATCCCATCAAATCGGTTGCGGTCACCAATGTGTCACGCGCGATTTTTACAATATGTAATCTGTTTTGTTGGGTTTGTAAATCTATATCGTCGCGCAATATTGGGCATGTGTGGTAAAACGCATTTATTAACTGGCACAAATTGTATGCATAGTTTGCAATCAAATCTGTGGCGCGGTTTTCGTATGCGCTTTGGATTGTTCTGTCGAAATCCAGTATTGCCAACAACAGGTTGCGTTCGTCTGTATTGATTTTTGTGTTGTTTGGTTTTGGTTCGGTCGTGGCGCGGTTTAGCACAGAGTTTAAGCGAACGGCTGTGTACAGCACGTATGGGCCTGTGCGACCTTCGAAACTGGTGACGGCGGCCGGATCAAATATGTAATCCGAACGCAAATCGTGCATTAAATCGTTAAATTTTAATGCGGCAATTGCGATTGTGTCGATTGTGTTATTGTCCAGGTCTTTATTGTTTTCTGATACGCGTGTGCGTACGGCGTCGGTGGCGATTTGAATTATGTCATCCAAATCGGCGGCGTTTCCACTGCGTGTTTTAAATGGTTTGCCGTCGGCGCCGTTAATTGTTCCGTACCCAATGTGTTCGAGGTTTTTTACATCAAAAAGACCGGTAAGTTCAGCGATTCTGAACAGTTGCTGAAAATGTAAAGATTGCCTTGAATCAGTAAGATATATTATTTTGTTAGGGTTGTCTGTTAACTTTCTATAATATATCGCCATAATATCAGTTGCGTCGTACGTTGTGGCGCCCCGAGAATTATGAAACATAACCGGTGGCATTGGCGCTGTGTCGGTGTCTTTTTTTACAACAACTATTTCGGCGCCATCGTCTTTTTGAAGCAGGTTTTTATCGCGCAATAATTTTTCAACAGGCTCTTCATACAGTGCTGCATTTTTTTCACCTAAGTCATTATCAAAAGGCAAAATATTTAATTTTTTAATTGTGTTGTGCATTGATTCCAGAGATATTGGCATAAAGATATTGTACAATGCGTTATATCCGGCATGACCGCGTTGCAGTTCAGCGGTGATTGTGTGAACCGTATCCATAAAACTTTCATCCGATTTAGCTAATGCAGAGGCCTGGGGATAAAATGTGTTTAATTCATCCGGATCAAAAGTGTATTTTGATAAATCCATATATGGGTCAAAATTGTCTTGGAAAAATGGCCAATCAGGATGAATTCTTTTTATCCACGCAATAACCATACCCATAGACCGACCCCAATCGCCCATATGGTTATAAGAAATCGTTTTGTGTCCCATAAAACGAAATATTCTGTTTAATGTGTCACCAACAATAGATGTACGCAAATGCCCGATATGCAATGATTTTGCGACGTTGTATGCGCCATAGTCCATATCAATAACCAATGGTTTGTCTGCTTTTTGTGGTTGTGGCGCAGATGCGTTTTTTAATATAAAGTCGTCACGGATTTTAATGTTGATAAACCCTGGGCCGGCAATGTTCGCAGATTCTACAAAATCCAATTCTTGGATTTTTGGCAATATTTCGTTTGCCAATTCGCGTGGGTTTTTATGTGCCAATTTTGCACCAACCATCGCGGCATTTGTGGAAAAATCACCAAATTCACGGTTTCTGGGCGTTTCCAGATTTGCCGCAAATCCCAGTTTTTCGTTGATAGATTCCGATACATATTTGTATAAATTCATCTTGCTTTAACCTTTTCGTTTGTTTGGTGGATTAATTTTTATGCAATAGGCAAAACAACGCGTACACGCAGGCCGCCCAAATCACTGTTTTCCAAGAATAATTGGCCACCGTGGTTTTCAATTGCGGTTTGTGCAATAGAAAGCCCCAGTCCCGTGCCACCGGTTTTGTCGCCGCGCGCATTGTCCAGACGGACAAATGGACGCAGTGCGTCGGCCTTGCGGTCGTCCGGAATGCCCGGACCGTCATCTTCGATAATAACCTCGATATATTCGTCGGTATCGCGCTCTGTTATTTTTATTTTCTTTTTGGCGTATCTGGCCGCGTTTTCGATAATATTGCTGAATGCGCGGGTCAAAGCCATTGGACGAGCGTAAAACTGTGCCGGTGTATCGGGCAAATCCAATTCAATTTTTTTG
>CADCAA010000043.1 GCA_902799285.1 uncultured Pseudomonadota bacterium | reverse complement strand
GCCAAATATGCGGCCAATTCAGATTTAATTAAATATATAAATTCCTGCGCAGACTTTGGCGCGACATCACGCCCGTCGGCAACAAAATGAATACAAACACGCAACCCCGCATCCAGAATATATTTCATAATAACTAATTCATCATTGATACTGGAATGCACACAGCCATCGGACATTAACCCCGCAAAATGAACGATTCCATTGGATTTGCGCACATCTGCAATAAAATCCTGCAACTTTCTGTTTTTATCCCAGTTTTCGCGTTGGAACCGCAACAGGTACTGCATCACCACACGACCGGATCCGATTGTGATGTGTCCAACCTCGGAATTACCCATCAAACCCGCGGGCAATCCAACAAATTCGCCATCTGCACGCAGCGCCGCATGTGGATATTTTTCCAACAAAGAATTAAAATATGGCATATTCGCCAATTTAACGGCATTGTGTTCACGTGCAGGATTTATTCCGACACCATCCATAATACATAAAACAAGCGGTTTTTTCATAACTTTTCTCCTAAAAACACCAAGGTTATTATAAGGATTTTCTGTTGCAAAACAATCAAAAAAATATTATAAAGTGTATGAAAGATAACCATCAAAGCAAAGAAGGAAAAAATGGCCGGAAAACATTATGAAAAAAATATAGTCGATGACCACATTGGTCACCGCATGCAATTACGTCGCGCGATGCTGGGCATGTCCCAGAAAGATTTGGGCGACCTGTGTGGCGTTTCGTGCCAACAAATTCAAAAATATGAATCTGCGACGAACCGTATTTCTGCGGCCCGTTTGTTCCAGGTTGGTCGTGCATTGGATACACCGGTGTCTTTTTTCTTTTGCGGACTGCCGGGCAATTTACCGGACGAAAACAAAACAACAAAATCGCGTCGTGTTTCCGACCAGGAACCCGATGACCCAATGGGCAAAACGGAAACATTGCGTTTAATAAATATGTATTGGAAATTGCCCAGTGATAAACAACGCGGCATAATTATGGATATTTTAACCGCATTAAATCAGGGCGACAAAGTTTCGGTCGAAACCGATGAAACCGTGCCACCAATTTTCGTTAATGGTGCCAAAGCGCCCATTTAAGAAAATTGAGTGCCGCGGCGTAGCCTATGCGTTCAACGAATAAAATTTTTTAACTTGAAATAAAATTTATTTGATGAAATTAAAAACTAGCGAAGACGGGCAATAAACACCGTTTTCAAAGTATAAAGAAAAACGCCTATTTATAGGCGTTTTATTTATTATTATTGTGCTACTTGCACATCTACTCTTTCAACCTTTTCTAATAAATTAAACAAGCCATAATGCACAGTTCTAAACTCTGGCAATTTAAATTCCGAAGCATCTGCATTCTTTCCATCGACCGAACATGCTGCATGCAATTTCGCATTTTGGTTTAATTCGTTACCATTAGACACTGTTTTCATGCAATTATACATAGCCCCAGGTGTAGAACACATCCAACACTGATCATATGCGGAATCGGATACATGCACCATAGTAGACTTATCAACACATTTTTGTAGGTTGGTATTATAAAACTGATTAGCAGGACATTTTATACAATTACCATTTTTCACACCTTGGGTTGGCGATGGCTCGCAAGGTATACAACTATTAGATGTTGCACTTTCAAATGCCTGACCTTCTTCGCACGACTTTACACACTTTCCATTATGTGATACATATCCCTGGGAACACTGACCTGTGGCTTCTTTACATTTGTCACCTGGATTGTCAACTTGCCCACAAATATTAGTCTTTTTCAACCAAGTACATTTTCCCTCTGGTAACGTTTCTGTCACATATTCTGATTTTGTAATCCAATTAGATCCCTCTTTAAAACTTCCTTTCTGAGAACCAGAGCCATTACAACACCAAAATGTTCTGCTATGCTTTGTAAATTTTTGTCCATGATAATGCCAATATGTATCGTCGCATCCCCACGGCGAATCCCCGGCACAACTTGTGCCTTGTTTCCCACAATACCAAAACTCGTCGCACCCATCATCATCATACCAACAAGCATGATCTGGATCAGAATAAAAACCGGCATTTGCAAACACAGGCAATAAACAAAACCCTGCACAAATCAAAAAATATCTAAAATACGATTTCATTATTTTCAACCTCATTATTTTTCAACATAACAATTATTATCATCTGTCCAAATACCCATAACTTGTTCACACTGATATTTATAATATTCAACAGTCAAATTACAAATCCCTGTGGCATCATCATATGTTGCATAGCCGTTTGAACCAGTTTTCTTATCTACCTCGGCACAACGGGCTTTGACGGTATTTTGTATACATTTACCCCATGAATCAACACCATAATCGGTCTGGGCCTTGGTATGATCTTTGCCGAAATTCACACTATAAAAACTATCAATCACGGTGCCATCACTCAGGCTATTGCCGGTCGTCGATGCATCAACCCAAATACCACCGGATGTTTCGCATTTTTGACCGATGATATCACCCAATTGTTCTTGCAAGTTTTCCAATTGACGAACAATTTCTTCTTGCACACGTGGCTCGTCTATCTTTGTTGTGCCGGTCCCAACACAATTATCCGCGGCATATTTTGTCACACGCTGAATCAATGAAGAACCCGTAGTTAAATTTGTCGGCACATCCCATGACGTGGAAATACTTGTTGGCATAGTTCCGAATTTATGTAAACGGCAATTCCATGGATAGCCTTCCTCGCCGGCCGTCGGTGTACACAGTTGTTTCAAATAATTTTCAACCGCCGTGCCACAGCCCTCGGCAACACGCACATCATCAACGGTATTTACGAAATTCAACAACGATTGTAAACCGCATTTTTTAGTACTGCTCGCATTAGTTATCTTGTTGGTTTTTGTGTCAATCCGA
>CADCAA010000042.1 GCA_902799285.1 uncultured Pseudomonadota bacterium | reverse complement strand
CCCGAATAATCCGCGGTCGGCATGTACACAGTGCTGGTGTAAAATGACCGAAATCGGGTTTGATGGGGAAATAACAAACGTTGCAAACCCGTCCTCGGCTTCGTGGGTGTTCATCAACACGCTCAGTTCGGCGGCCTATTGTGCGTACGACTGTGCGTACTACTGCGCGTTCGACGTTCGCTTCAACGCGGACTTCCGGTCGGCGGTCTTTGGTTCCGTGGATTGATATCCGATAATCCGTCCCGCGTTCGGCGCGCCCCCGGGCCCCGCGAAATTGTAAAATTTCGTGGGTACCCTTATGCGCGCCGTCCACAAAAACGACATCGTCGTTTTTGTCATTGCGAGGAGCCAAGACCAACTGGGGCATTGCCCCAGGCCGGGCGCGGCGACGTGGCAACCCAGTAAATAAAAAAGTCGGCGCAATGCGCCGTACATATCATCTACTGGTCGCCCAAGGTGTACTCCATCTCCTCGCAATGACAAAAATGTTGTACATTTTTGTTTGTACAAAAATAGGTCCGGCATTCGCCGGGACATTAAATTTACTGGGTTGCCACGTCGCCATAGGGCTCCTCGCAATGACAATGCTTTGCATTGTTCGGGGTTTAAAACCAAAAATTTTTGGATAAAAATTTGCCGGGGCGGCGGCCGTATTCACGGTCTATCATTTGTTGCACAGACCGTTTGAATCGATAACTGTTCGACCATTTTATCCATCCGTGGTATGCCGCCAACTGGCCAATCGAATGGTCCGATAAATCGTCGTGTCGCGCCATGTTCACTATGTTGCGTCGTATCTTTTTCGCCGTCGTTTTCCGGACCAAGATGAATTTTTTGAAATGGCGGTATCCAATAAAGTCAAAGCCACGTGTGACCGGATATATCGAACTTTTCGAAAATGTTAAATCCAATTCTTGGTTCACGTATTCCTGGATTTTGTCGCGCATTTCACGCAATTTTTTCTTGTCATCGCCAAACAGGCAAAAATCATCGCAATACCGAATGTAATCCCGCCAGTGTAATTTTTCCTTTACAAAATGGTCCAATTCGTTCAGAAATACGTTGCCGAACCACTGGCTGGTCAAATTGCCAATTGGAACGTTGCGTGTGCCGCCGCATGAATCCACTATGTTATCCAAAATTTTCAAAATCCGCCGGTCTGATATTTTGCGGCGCAATATGCGTTTCATGACGGCGTGACTGATGCTGGGGTAAAATTTGCGGATGTCGCATTGTAATACATATTTGTTTTTTCGCACAAAGTGCATCACCCTTTGCGATGCCGCGTGCAATCCACGGCCCGGTATGCATGCAAATGAATCGCGCACAAACATATTTAACCATATCGGTCCCAATATGTTCACTAATGCGTGATGCAAAACATGGTCCGGATACAGGGGCAGCACGTAAATCTGGCGTTCTTTGGGTTCGTAAATCGTTTTGACAACGTATGGCGATGTATGAAAATTCCCGGACATTATGTCCGCACGCAGGCGTTCCAGTAAAACATCGCTGCGGCGTAAAAATGATTGAACCGCAGATTTGGATTTTTTACTTTTAATCGCCTTTTTTGCGGCCAATTTGAAATTTTCGGGACTGATGAATTCATCCCACAGATTATTATATGTTTTCATTTATGAAAAAGAATAATATTTGTCGATTTTGGTCACGCATGTCCGAAATGGAACGTGGTCGCGAACCGATTGAATCTGGGTGCATAAAACCGAACTGCCTGTGAATGTCACGCATGTCACGCCATCACATACGAATTGAATTTGCAAACATTCGGAATCTTCGCGTTTTTTCGATTTTGTAATGCGAAAATCCACAACCAAAATTTCTTTGTTTAATATTTCATCCAGTCTTTTTTTAACACCGGGCAGCGGCAATTTATCCTTGGCAAAAACGGAAAACAGCGGACAAGCATCGGCGTTCAGATGATTGATTTCATCGATTGTCATATTTTATCCTTTATTTATTCTGATTATTCGGGCGTTCACCACGATACAAAACTGACGCTACTGGTCCGAATAATCCCTGTGCATTTGTTTCAAGAAAACCCATTCTATGGGCTTTAATGTGGTTGCATCACTCCGCCTTGATAAATCGGCAATTTCCGAAACAGACGAATGTTATCATCCGACTGAAAAGCGTCATGGGGGATGGTGCCCCGCCGCTTTGTCCCCACAGGTTGGCCAAACTTTTGCCGGAAAACCGATAAAAGTTATCCGATTTCCCAGGAGCCCAAAACCAAAGACCGCCGAACGGAAGTCCGCGTTGTTGCGAACGTTGTTCGCGCAGTTGTTCGCACAGTTGTTCGCACAATTGGCCGCCGAACTGTTCGTGTTGTTGAACACCCACGAAGCCGAGGACGGCGAATCCAATCGCAAACCATCGAACAACCACTCAGGTTTTTCCAGTGATGTACCATTTGCCTATCCTTTCGAATAGGAAACTTTGCTTTTTATGATGATACCCGATTCTTTTCCTTTGAATCAAGGACATTTTTTTTGCACTTTTTCCTAAAAACTGTGTCCTGGGGTGGGGCGTTTTTTTGTTGTGTTTCTGCTTGCGCAATGGCGTAAATCCGTCTATGATATATTCGAATTTTTTATATAAGGTTAGGTGAAAATATGGCTAATTTAATCGTTGATGGAAACTGGGCTGCGGCCGATGTCGCGTATCGCTGTGTCGATTTTGCCGCAATTTATCCAATCACACCCAGCAGTACTATGGGTGAACTGGCGGATGCATGGGCGTTTCAGCATAAAAAAAATATATGGGGCGCAATTCCGCAAATTATCGAAATGGAATCCGAAGGTGGTGCCGCCGGCGCAATGCACGCCCGCCGCGCGCGCGTTGGCAACCCATGCTTTATCCATTTTTGGCGACCACAGTGATGTGATGTCTGTGCGGGGGACGGGGTTCGCGATGCTGTCGTCGCACAATGTGCAACAGGCGCATGATTTGGCCGCCGTGGCACATGCCGCAACACTGCGCGCGCGGGTGCCGTTTTTGCATTTCTTTGACGGATTCCGCACCAGTCACGAAGAATCACGTTTGGCCCGTATTGATGATGATGTGTTGCGGAAAATGATTCCTGATGCGCTGGTTATGGAAAATCGTGCGCGGGGTATGTCGCCGGAACATCCAACAATTCGTGGGACTGCGCAAAATCCCGATGTGTATTTCCAGGGGCGCGAGGCCGTTAATCCACTGTATCAGCAATTGCCCGAAATCGTGCAACAATGCATGGACGAATTGGCTGTGGCGACCGGGCGCGCGTATCATTTGGTGGACTATGTCGGTGATAAACATGCCAAATATGTCGTTGTCGCGATGGGGTCGGCATGCGAAACGATTGAGGAAACTTTGCCATACCTGCCGCGGGGTTGTGGTTTGTTAAAGGTGCATTTGTATCGGCCTTTCCCGGTGGATGCGTTTTTGGCTGCGTTGCCAAAATCGGTAAAACAAATCGCCGTTTTGGACCGAACCAAGGAACCAGGGTCAATTGGTGAACCACTGTACCAGGATGTGGCAAGTATCGCGCCGGCGGGTGTTTCTGTGTTCGGTGGACGATACGGTTTGGGCAGCAAGGAATTTGCACCGCGTGATGTTGCGGCAATCTATGAAAATATGATGATGGGGACACTGCATCATAATTTCACGGTTGGCATTGATGATGATTTGACCGGGCTGTCGTTAAAGACCGACCCTGTGTTCGCAATTGAAAATAAGGATGTGCGCACGGCAATATTGTATGGTATTGGGTCCGATGGAACGGTTGGTGCGGTTAAAAATATTGTAAAAATCGTTGGGGAAAATTCTGAATTGTATCC
>CADCAA010000041.1 GCA_902799285.1 uncultured Pseudomonadota bacterium | reverse complement strand
GTTTAGGTAATTTAACGTGAGTTCGACGAAAATAATTCAAAAATAATTGTCTGATTATTAGGAAATTAGCGATATTTTTAGTAACTTTGTAGTACCACCCATAAAGTTGAACTAAAGAATATCGCTAATGTTTACCGAGGACAAAGTTACGGAAATTTTCTGTATGGCGGATGATTTTTGCCGTTTTTTTGATGCAAAATAGTCGTATAGTCACTGGGACAGGTGCTCCTGACCCCATGTGCTTTCATTTTTTTTCTAAAAGAAAAAAGTTTTTTGGGAAAAAAGTGATTCCACAAGGCTTGCAGACAATCAATTCATCCATTAAGACAATTTGCAGGCATGTTAACATTTAACAATTTAACAATTTAACAATTGGTGTTTGAGTAAATGGAGTAAGAAATAAGTAATATTATATATATATTATAATATATATATAATATTAATATATAATTATAATATATTATTGATGTTTGTTGTTGATTTTCGAAAAAGGCAATTGTTAAATTGTTAATTGTTAAGTTTCTAAGAATATGTAAAAGTTTAAGATTGCTATTTGAATACGGAACTATTTGCGCAAAACTCTTTATTTTATTATACTTTTTTTTGCATAATTCGAAAATTATTTGTACCTTTGTAGTCAAATATTTTACCTTAAACATTTTAACATCAAAAACATCTTATCTATGACTAAAGAGAAATTCATGATCAGAGCTTATGGCAAGTCGGAGTATGCCATGATGCTGTTTCCTCACATCGACGATCCGAAGGTGGCGCAGGCCAAACTGCTGCGCTGGATCAAGAAGGACAAGCAGTTTCACCAGAGTCTCGTGGGGATGGGACTCTCCTCACACGACAAGGACTATAGCCCGGAACAGGTGAGGGCGATGGTGGAGAAGTTCGGCGCGCCAGGGGAGTACGAGGTGTAAAGGACGGCAGTTAAGGGCGTAAGGGATGCCTGGAATGGGTGTAAAGGATAGGGTGTTATATAGATAAAGTCCTATCCTTTATAAGGTTAGGAGGCATCGATAACGGAGTAAACAGGCAGGGTTTACGGAGTAAAGTGGCAGGGGGTGGGGAGTAAAGATTAATTAGGATTAAAATGGATGAATTGGGATGAGTTAAGATGAATTGGGATGAAGTGAGTTGTAGAAATGTTGTAATTTTGTAGGCNNNCAGCATGTTTTTCGCACTTTTTTGCCTGCACATGACACGTATGACAAGTGTTCAAGCGGGTGTCATGCAAATCGCGCAGGTGTCATCACAACTCGAGGCGAAATACATGAAATTTGTTGGAATGAGGCGAAAACCGCCGTAACTTTGCTCTCGCTAAGACAGGCTGCGCCTCAGCAATCTAAAGCGAGCTTTGATTGCATTCGGCTTGCACTGTCATTGCATCGTCAATCAGAACAAACGAAACCAGTCAAACCTGATTCGACACCGATCTTTGACTTACTGATACAGAATAAATATAAATAAGGTATAAAGACCCCAGCACCTCCGAGGTGCTTACCCCATCAGCCTCGCCCTGACTGACCAACAAAGGGCAAAACAAAAAACAATTTGAACATTAAAATCATCACGCAATAAAATATATTTACCACGCACAGAATCATAATCAATTTTTCGTATTGGCATTTTCTATCACCTTTTTGACTGGACCAAAGGTCTTTCTATAATGTTCATTTATACCATACTTTTCTATGGCGCGCAAGTGTTCCGGCGTTGGATAACCAGCGTTTTTTTCCCATCCGTATTCGGGATATTTTTGCGCCAATTCATGCATTAACCGATCCCGCGTCACCTTGGCCACAATCGATGCCGCCGCAATAGATAACGATTTTGCGTCCCCTTTGACAACCGCACGACCATTCAAATTTTTCGGCACACGATTCCCATCAACCAGGCAAAAATTCGGTTGCAAAGCCAAGGCATCCACCGCCCTTTCCATCGCACGCATAGACGCCCACAATATATTTAATTCATCTATTTCCGCGGGGCTGCATGCGCCAGTTGCCCAAACCGTATTATGCGTAATCCAATCGTATGCCGCATCGCGTTGCGCCGCCGTCATTTGCTTTGAATCACGTATAATCACCGGAATTTCAACGGTTTTATCAGGAAAAATCACCGCACCCGCAACCACCGGACCACATAATGGCCCACGTCCAGCCTCGTCCACACCGGCAACAATGCCACCACTTTCATATTCATAATCAAAATTTGGACTTATTTTCATCATATACATCATAGCAAACATTCCCAAAAAACAACAGGATTTTTACTTGACAAACAAAATTCTTGTGCAATTATAAGGACTAAACAATAAAAGGATTAAATATGCCAGAAAACGCTTATATTCAACAGGCTATTGCAACAACCCGTCAACAACAAAAGGCCGGGGATTACAAATTAGGCGCAACTGAACTCTTTGTTCGCCAAATGCAACAAAAGATGCAAGAAGTCGTCTATAATAGTACACGCAGTAACCTGGGATTCTAACAACAATGTATGTAAATAATCTGCCTTTTTCTGAAACATTACAAATGACACAATGTGATTTGTACGACATTAACACGTTGTTGTTGACACCATTAAAAAAACAAAAGAACATTACAAAACACAAAAAAATAGCATGGCAATTATGTTCCTGTGCATGGTGTATTAACAATAATTGAAACATATAATCACAGCTATTTTATGGGTGGTATATTTGGTGGATTGATGGCAATTGGTGCAATAACAGGATTTGATGCGGGCAAACAAGCCAAATCATACAGCGACACAAAAAAACAATTAAATACAGAAATCCAAAACATTGAAAACACAATCCAAAGTGCATCTCCTGAACAAATACACGAAATTGCCGAAATCGCACGCAATATAAAACAAAGATAATTAAATCGACATACGATTTTCTATTTGCTGTTGCACATATTCATCTTCGCTGTTATACAATGGCCATTGACCATTTGCCAATTCCTGCATTGACGTCAAAGGCTGATTCAAGCGCGCACGATACAACCACAAATTAGACAAAACACGTTTAATATACCCACGCGTTTCATACGCAGGAAAACTTTCAATATGCAACAACGGGTCGTATGTATTAAAAGATTTTTCAAATTTAACAACATTACCAATCCCCGCATTATACGCCGCCAACATTTTTATAATACTGTTATCAATAACGGGTTGAGCCAACAAATCCACAATATACTGTTGTCCCAGGAACATATTGTGTTCCGGTTTTGACATATCCATATCAGACCATTTAACTTTGTTTTTATGCGCAACCAATTTAGCGGTTCCCGGCATCAATTGCATAACACCATTTGCGCCAACGCCCGATTTAGCGGTGGTTCTGAATCCGCTTTCCTGTTTTGTAATTGCGAACAATAACGCCCGATCAATTGACCAACCACCCATCGGTTCCCAATCCGGCAAAGGATATTGCGCAGAATAAATAATATCATCATCAATTTCCAAAATTCCCCTGTCGCGCACAACACCGGCAATTTGAATAGATATACGTGGCAAACCATATGCCGTCGCCACAGAATTTATCGCATGCAAAGTTTTATCCGACGCACGTGCCGTAATCAGCGATTTCAAATATTGTTCCGCACGCGTCTTTTGCCCAACCTGAATCAGTGCCAGCGCAACGCGTCCCAATTTTAATTCACGCAAAGCCTCGATATCTTCATCGGTGCAATCTTGTTCAAAAAACTCGTATTCCGGCGTCCGTCCCAACATAGTCGCAGACAAAGCCCCATAAAAAGCCATCGGCCGTTCCGCACCAATTTCCCAATATTTTTTAGCCGCATCCATATCATCATTTGCATCGGCCGAACGCCCGGCCCAGAATGCAGCCTCGACCTTACGCGCATCGTTTATCTGTTTCAAATCCAAAATTTTGCTAAAATATTTTTCGGCTGTCCCATACTTGGCCTCTTTGTAATACAACAAACCCATAGTCCACAGACCATATTCACTGTTTGCATCCGCGGCAACAAATCCCCATTTTTTTGCCAATTCTAATTCACCATTTGTGTAATAGATATATGCCAAACGCCCGGCCAAACGCCCATAATCAACCGTGCTCAACGCCTTTTTGAATTTTTTATCCTCTAATATATTACGGGCACGACGGGTTGAACCACTGCGAATCGCACGACGAAATGCGGTAATTTTTTTATCCACAGATTTAGAATAAGTTTTTGTCGTCCATGTTTCACTCTGCGCAGATTCAGAACCAGATTTACCAGTCAACACAGAATACACAACCGGTTTTTTGACATTAACCTTTTTTATCTTGGCCAATTTTGCAACACGTTCCGCACCCGGCATATCGTTATATTTATTCATCCAACTTGAAAGTTCCGCCCCGCGAGTTTTATATGTTTTGGCAAAATATCTTTGATATAAAACCTCGTTCATCAAAATTTTATCGGAAATTTTCGGTTCCAATTTTTTTGCAGCATCGATTTTTTCTTTATCCTGCAACATAAAAATTTGTTGATACACATCAGCATCCGCATCGGTCAACACATCAATTACCGGCCGCGCCAACGCCGACCCCACAAAAAACACACCAACCAAGATTGAAATTATTTTTTTCATATCAAAAAAGCGAAGTCTTTGGTAATTTGCACACCACAGCCGTTTCGTCATCCTCGGGTATTTGATCAATAATCTTTTTGAAATCAGAAATTTTGGAAAATTTACGGTACACCGATACAAACCGCACAAACGCAATCGGATCCAAATTCAACAGTGAATCAGATACCATTTGCCCAACGGCCGCCGATGTCACCGTTTCATCGGCATTTTCTGTTTCCAGTCTGCGATGAATTGACGTCACCAATTTTTCAATTTGTTCGTCACTGACATCGCGATTGCGACACGCCAGTTTAATACTGCGCCCCAATTTTTCCCGATCAAAAGGTTCCAATTTACCACTATTTTTACGCACCATCAAATCGCGCATCTGAACACGTTCAACCGTCGTAAACCGCGCACCGCATTGATTACAGATACGACGGCGACGAATAATCGCGTCTTCGATATCGGGCCGGGAATCCAGCACACGACTGTCAGTAGAACTACAATATGGACATCTCATAACCCTATAAATTTAGCAATGAAAAAGACAAGAGTAAAGCATATTTTTTTAATCAAAAATTCAAAAAATTGCTTTTTTTGAAAAAATCAAGACCTTTTATTTATTTTTTTGCCAAAACTGAAAAAAAATTCGCCCAAAAATATGATAAAATATATCGCATAGAGACACCGAGAGAGATGAACAAATACCTGAACCAAATTTTATCTGGCGATTGTATTGAAATTATGCGCAAAATGCCAGACGCATCAGTGGATGCTATTTTTGCAGACTCTCCGTACAATTTACAACTGGGCGAAAAAACATTATACCGCCCCGAAGATCAAACTGCGGCGCGCGCCGTACGTGATTCATGGGATTCTTTTTCATCACCGGCCGAATACAACCAGTTTTGTCGTGATTGGCTGACGGAATGCAAACGCATATTGAAACCCGATGGCGCAATGTGGGCGATTGGATCATACCATAACATTTTCCAAATCGGCGCAACAAAAAAACGCCTGGCGGTTTGCATTGTGCGTCGTGGCGTTGATGGTTGCGATACTGCCGATGTGTGGCGCTGTGGCCGAGGCGGACACCCGCTGGGCCGACGCCGCCGACGAGATCGA
>CADCAA010000040.1 GCA_902799285.1 uncultured Pseudomonadota bacterium | reverse complement strand
ATGATGTCCGATAGAAAAATCGTTATATGGACTCATATTAACAGTATTAGATGAATAATAATTTCCAGTCACAGCAAAAGAAAATGATGCACGGGTATCCACTCCGACATTTTCCACAACACCATTATTCATATGAAAAGTATCGGTTTCAGAATAAGACGGCGACCACAAATTCGCACAGGAATTTTGGCAGTATGGATTATACGGCACATAGTTCGTCGCCGTGCTGCCCTGTTCGATCATCGGACGCACCACCAAGTTATTTGCAGTGTATCCGCGCATAATGCGAATTGCGTACATACCAAGCCGCCATTCTGATGTTGCTGTACGCGTAATTGGGTCACCGGCTCTTGTGTCAAAAAAATCTGCAGTTGCATTACCACTCATATAGCCCCCATATAAATCCAAAATGTATGTTGACAATGAGCCACCCGTTATGCCAGAAATAGTATATGTGCCCGCAGGTAGCACCAAGTTATTTGCAGAATTAGCAACTATATAATTTGCATACTCAGAATCATCGTTTACAGAACCGTTGATAATTATTGAACCATCCGCTTGTGGTGTAAATGTAACGCCGTGCACTGTTTTGGGTGATGTGTTATAAGACAGCAAATTGCAATTTGCAAAACTTGGTATTGCCCACAATAACCCCAACATCGCACATAAAATCTTTTTCATCTGTCTCCCCTTTGCTTTCGTGGTATTTTTTGTTTGGAAGAAAAGCCTGCCTTTTTTTAGCGGGAACTGAATTCGGGGCCAATTCCAAACAAAAAAATACCGCTATCATCAGAAGCGGTCGGGGTGTTCACAAATCAAATACGACAATGATTCCGCGCACATTACTGATACACGGCACCCCGATCCGTTACCTGTTTCGGGGTTTTATCATTTGAAAAATTTTCTACATATACAACTTTCGCCTGGGGCATAAAAAATGCACTGACGAATCTTGTATATGTCAGTGCAAAGTTAAAAACTGTTATTTTTTACAAGGCAAACCGAATCGGTCCGTACCCTTGGGATAACAATGCAAACCTTGCACTGGTCGTATGTAAAGGCTTGTGACAGCCCGAAACCAACTCCCGCTGATTTCGTTTTACAGTATAGAAAATGAAATTTACATTTGGCAAGAATTTTCTTTACTTGAAAAAAATTATTCTTTACAATCAAATCATAGGATACATAAAAAAGGAAGAGAAATGGCACAAAAAACAATCAAAAAATCCCGGAAAACTGTGGCCCGTCGGGCGACAAAACCAACAACAAAACGCACCGTGCGTGCGGTGGAACCTGTGGCACAGATGCGTGAATGCAACTGTGGCTGTGCACATAAATGTTGCTGTCATGGGCATCGTTTAATCGGCCTGGGCATCAAAATTATTTTGTTGTGCATGGTGTTTTTGGCGGGTGCGGTATCGGCACCTTGGCTGATGCGTGGCGCACACAAATCTATGATGCGTCATATTCAATTTGATGATAACGGTTGCGTCATGTTGGAATCCATCAAATGTCCAAAGTTGCTGGAAAGATTGGCAACCGCGGATGATGATGCAAATGGTTGCATTTCGCGCGTGGAATTAAAAACTGCGTTGCGCGATATGCATCATGCGCCGGCCGAATCAAACGTTGATTTCGTCGTGGAATAAAACGCGATTTTATATTCACAAAAAAGGACGCATCGCGTCCTTTTTTTATTTTCCTTTCAAAATTCTGGATTTGTTTTTATCCCATTCGCGCTGTTTAATTGTTTCGCGTTTGTCCGCGCGTGTTTTCCCGTATCCGATGCCCAGTAATACCTTTAATTTGCCACGGTTATTGAAATACAATTTCAATGGCACAACTGTCGCGCCACGTTCGGCCAATTTTCCAATCATACGGTTAATTTGTGCACGATGCAGCAACAACTGGCGCGGGCGACGTTCGTCAAAGTTTACAATGCGCGCCGCCGTTGGCAATTTTTGAATTTCAACACCGGCCAAGAATAAATTGTCGCCACGACGTTGCACAAAACCATCGACAATCGACACCAAACCATATCGAATTGATTTGATTTCTGCACCCGTCAGGGATATGCCGGCCTCGATCGTGTCGTCAATAGAATAACTGAATCGCGCCTTGCGATTTTCGGAAACCTGACCAAATTTTATGATATTGCGCGCCATTATTCCATTTCATCCATATCGTCGTTGTTGTTGTCCGCGTTGTCAGCGGATTCCGCCACAAATTGCTTGCGCGGGCGTTCATATAATTTTAATTTTGGATACAATTTGAAAGTATTATCAAACAAAATGTTTTCAAAATCGTCAATCGGAATATTTTTGATTTGTGCCAATAAATTAGCAGTCTTTTTCACCATAAAACATTCGCATGTTTTACCGCGGAACGGCACCGGCGCACAATATGGCGCATCCGTTTCAACAACAATCCGGTCGGCGGGAATTTTTGCGAAAACATCGCGAACCGCATCCGCATTTTTAAATGTCAAAATGCCACTGGCCGAAAAATAATATCCGCGGTCCAGCATTACCCGCGCCAAATCCCACGTGCCGGTAAAACAATGCAACACACCGCAATTTTTGTCGGTCAGGTGTTCAATCGTATCGGATTCTGCATCGCGGGTATGAACCGCCACAGGTAAATTATGTTGGCGCGCGATGTCCAATTGCTGTGTGAATAATTCAATCTGTTGTTCGCGGTTATCGGTATGCGTGTGATAATCCAATCCAATTTCGCCAACGCCCACAACCACGTCGTCGTTCAGAACGTCATGTGTTAAAAATTCCGCCGGATTTACGTTGCCCGCACAATCGGGATGAAAGCCAATTGTGCAAAACACGTTTTTATGTCCGCGCGCGATTGCCAAAATTTCAGGCACATCGTCCGGTTCCGCGGTTGCGGTAATAATTACACCAACATTTTTGCGGCGCGCACGACCAATCACATCGTTTGTGCCACCGCGATATTTATCGTTCAAATGACAATGAGTATCTATAAACATTTCTTTATATCCATTAGTATTTTAAAGATTCCGACCTCGGGCTCCAGATGCACACCGGCAATATCGGCAATCGATTTAGTGGCATTCGGATACAGGTCCGCCAAACCAAAGTATGCCACGGCATCCAGCAAAATGCTATATAATTCTGGGGTGGGTGCGATTTTTTTTGCAATTGCCATCAAATCGGCCGAAGTCGTGGATTTGTCTTGTAATT
>CADCAA010000039.1 GCA_902799285.1 uncultured Pseudomonadota bacterium | reverse complement strand
AAACAATGTTAATGGTTCTATTATGTTTCGTCATAACGGTTCTGTGCTTGATTTAATATTTATCCGCATGGTTGACAGCGATGTGTTGGCACCTGGGACGTATCGGGCTTCGTTTGATGTGTTGGCGAATGACCCAACCACGGTTGGTGGGGTGCGAATACAGAATATCGAAATCAAACGTGCTGAATGTGTCGAGATTCAAATTGCCACGACGCAACATGTGGCGGGGGCGTTCAGCGGGCTGAATAGTCAGCTGACTGCGGCGATTGCGACGGTGAACAGTGTCGTCACGAACACGATTGACCAGGCGAACCGCATCGCGGCGTTGGCGACGGGCAAGCAAACCCGCCCGACGGATACTTGCCCACAATACCGGCAATGCCTGCTGGTCGAAGGTACCGACGGCACGCCGCATTGGTACGAAATCAACGACCCGTTTTATAATTTCTTTGCCCCGATTTTGGCAACCGGGACAAGTGGAATGTCGATATTTGTTGATGCGGGTTATCAACAGTTGGAATATGTTCAAAATACCGCTAACAATTATATAGATACAGGAATCGTTGCGAGAGGTACTAAGTGGGAGGTTGTGGCCAATACAGTATCAACATCTGGTGAAGGTTTGTTGGTCGCGTTTGGTCCTAGTGCTGGTAGATATATGTCAACGGTGGATGGAGCTTGGTCACCAGGAATTAATTCTTCTACTTTTCCCCCCAGAGGAGATGCCACGCAAAAAACGTTGTTAACCATAGATTGGACTACGAGCATAACCAAGGTTTATATAGACAATAATTTTATAGGGCAAGTTGATGTTGGTGATGCTGGAACTAATGAAAATGTGTTTTTGCTGAATTTCGATAATAATTATCCTTTCAGGGGAAAATTGTATTCGGTGCGCGTAACAAATGCATCTGGGGATTTGATACATAACTTTATCCCCGTCCGCAGAACATATGATAGTAAAATTGGGTTATATGATACCGTTGAAAAAGCATTCTATGGATCTAGCAACGGCGTTTTTACCGCGGGACCAACTGTTGCAAATGATGCAATTGTGCCGACAATGCAAAATTGGGCTGTGGCCTGGACCGCGGCATCACCTGTGGCCGCCGGCACGGTGTACGGGATTGGTAAATGCAATACGTCCGGCGCAGATGCAACGCCTGTGACGGATTCTGGGTGGAATACAGAGGGTGCAAAATGTTGGTGCAAAGTCACCGGTTTGAATACAGGTGGCGAAACCGTGACCACAGATAGTGGAACATGGGCGTTTGGACAAACAATGAATTCGACCTGGGATTGTACATCAAAAGCTTGTGCACAATCATGTGGGCGTCAGGTGCAACAATATGCGAATTTTCGAGCTGAGATGTTCAACGTCGTAAATTAATCAGTTTTGATTTTATGTGCATGAATGGGGGCGTCGTCCCCCGTTTGGCGCGCCGTCCACAAATTTATTCACCGCGAGGTCCTGGGACCTCGCGGTGTCTCCTTCTTTATGAAAGAAGGAGTACCCCACGGAGTGGGGGGAGGTAATTGTGAAATGTCAGAGGTCATCCGGTGTATTCACGATTATCACAATTACCCCGTCTGCTACGCATCCACCCCTTCTTTCATAAAGAAGGGGACACCGCAGGGCAAGCCCGCGGTGGAATAAGGCAACATTGACCTGGGTCCTTCGACTGCGTAAAACTACAACACTTCGTTAGTTGTAGGTTTTACTCCGCTCAGGATGACATACTGCGTATGTCTTGGACAAAATTTTGCCGAATGACACAAGTTGACCCTGGGGGTCAACTGGGTCCCGCCCTCCGGCGGGATGACGATATGTCCCTGTGTGGGAGGGGAATTATAACAATTTTTCTAAATCGGATTCGGACCAGATGGTAATGCCCAGTTCGGTTGCCTTTTGCAATTTACTGCCCGCGTCAGAACCCGCCAGGACTATATCCGTTTTTGGGGACACCGATGATGTGACCGTTGCACCCAATTGTTCCAAAATTTCCCGCGCGGCATCGCGTGTATAACTCGCCAATGTGCCGGTTAAAACCACCCGTTTGCCCGCCAATGGGCCGGATGCCGTGCCCGCCGCCTTGTCCGCGTCAACAACCGTGATTTCGGTCAGTAAATCGTTGATAATCTGTTTATTATGTTCGTCCGCAAAAAATGAAATTATTTCGTTCGCCATTATTTCGCCAACCCCGTCAACACCAATCAATTCCGCATATGTCGCGTTGCGTATTGCCGGTAATGTTCCAAATTTTTTCGCCAATAATTTCGCCGTCACCGCACCAATATCTGGAATTCCAATTGCGTATAAAAAGCGGTGCAAATCGATTTTGCGTGCGGACTCAATCGATTGTTCCAAATTCGATACGGATTTGTCGCCAAAACCGTCCATATTCTTTATCGCGTCGCCATGTTTTTTTACAAGTGTAAATATGTCCGCCGGGGTTTTTATCCAGCCGCGTTCTGTAAACAATGCCAACTGGCGCGGGCCCAGGCCGTCGATATCAAATGCGTGGCGCGATACAAAATGTTCCAATTCGCCAATTCTTTGCGCCGGGCAGCCCAATGTATTCACACAACGACGTGCGACCGCACCGGATTCGCGAACCACCGCCGCACCACATACCGGACATGTTGTTGGAAATTCGTATACCGGTGCATTCGGCGCACTTTCCGCCACACCGACGATTTGTGGGATGACGTCCCCCGCCCTTTGCACGACGATTTTATCGCCGATGCGAATCCCCAGGCGCGCGATTTCGTCCGCGTTGTGTAATGTTGCACGCGATACAACCACGCCACCGATATTTATTGGTTCCAATTCCGCAACCGGGGTCAGAACACCCGTGCGCCCAACCTGGATAATTATATCGCGCAGAACGGTGATGCCGCGCGCCGCCGGGAATTTATAGGCAACCTCCCACCGGGGACTGTTCGCGCGGGCGCCCAGGCGTTCCTGGGTCGCGATATCATTAACCTTTATCACCAGGCCGTCGATATCAAATGGAATTTCGGCACGGTGCGCCATTATGTCGTTATACACGTTTTCTATGTCCGCGACGGATTTCGCGTGGTGCGCCCAGGAAAGCGTCGTTTTGAATCCCCATGATTCCAGTTTGTGCAGAAACTCGCTTTGCGTTTGCCATGTGCGGTTCGATATTTCGCCGTATGTATAGCCGAACGCGGATAATTTGCGTTTCGCCGTAATCCCTGCGTCCAATTGGCGCAGGCTGCCCGCGGCCGCATTTCGCGGATTTGCAAATGGTTTTTTAGACCGTTCGTTTAATTCCAAGAAATCAGTGCGGGACATATAAACCTCGCCCCGGACCTCTATCACCTGGGGGTAATCGCCGGTCAGGTGTTGCGGAATATCCGGAATAGTTTTCAGGTTCGCCGTGATATCTTCGCCGGCGACGCCACTGCCCCGCGTTAAGCCGCGGACCAATGTGCCGTTTTCATAGCGCGCGGCAAATGATACGCCGTCGATTTTTAATTCCACAAACATATCATGATTTGGTAATTTATCAAACCAATCGGTCAATTCGGCCCGCCGCGCCAACGCGTGTGGACGCCCCATTTTTTGCGAGTTCGGGGAATTTATCCTCTAGCGCTAGCGCGCGTTTTTTTGCGGCGTCGTATGTTGCATCGTCCACAATTGGCGCATCATTTTGATGGTATGCGATGTCCCATTCCGATAATTTTTTTAATAAATCCGCATGTTCTGCGCGCGTGAATAAATCAAGTGTTTCTGACATTTTTCTGTATCCAATTTATGGTTTTATTTTACGATTTTAGTGGGTAAAAGTCAATCCGCGATTTTATCAAAAAACCCCCTGTTTTTCGGGGGCACATTATATCGACACATTGTTTTGCTTTAACGATTGGATGTTGGTTTGTCTATGAATATCCATATCAACCAAAGCAACGCCGCAATACCGATAATCGAATATACGATACTGGACGCATAGGTCGCAGGACCAAATATCCACGCAACCAAATCAAAACCAAACAATCCAACCAAGCCCCAGTTCAGAGCCCCGATGAATGTTAATGGTTCAAGTATGTAAGCGGTTAATCCTCTCATCTTTTTCTCCTTGGGTAAAAATTTATCAAAAAGTTCGTCTTTTTGATATTTTTATTATAAGGCAATTTGATGGCTTTTGCAATCGCGAAAAGGCGTTTAGGAATAAGTGCAAAAACAGTCAAAATATAGGAATTATATCGTAAAACCGCGAACAGATTGCCGCATTATTTTATCAGATTTTCCAATGCAAAACCGGCCAATTTCAGGCCAAATGTGCCAGTGGTTGTTATCATTGACCCCAGTTCGCGCGTTGCATTTTTTATCGGACTTTGCGTTGAATACACAACCGGAAAGTCAGGTAAATTTTCATCGCGCACCAATTTGATTTTATCAGTATCTGTTTTTTGGGCGGCGCCCATACTGGCGATAAATGGTATATTTTTCGCGGCACACCAATGATACAGTGCGATTTTCGACGGGACAGAATCAATCGCATCAATCACGAAATCTGGTGCGATATCGGGATTTGAATCCGCGTTCCAAAACATATTTAATGCGGTCACGTTTATATCCGGCGAAATGTCATTGATGCGGGCGCGCGCGACGTCAACCTTAGGTTTTCCCAGTGTGGATTGTAATGCGAACAGTTGGCGGTTTATGTTTGTTGGTTCCACAACGTCAAAATCGACCAAAATTATGTTGCCGATACCACTGCGCGCCAAAGCCTCAATCGCAAAAGAACCAACCGCGCCGCAACCGACAACCATTACCGTTTTGGATTGTAATTTTTTGATGGCATCATCGCCCAACAACAAACGAATTCTGTGTAATCTATCCATTGAAAAATACCCCCATCGTATTGTTATAAATGTCGGTCGCCGTTATATCGGAACGCGCCACCAAAACCGCGTCTGCGGCAGTCAAAAGCGGCATCAAATCCGCACTGTCGCTTTCCAGTAAAATTTTATTTTTTGGCATTTTACATAGACTTAATTTAATTTTATTATAATTTGGTTTGGCAATATTTGGCGAATATGAAAAATATAAATTTTCATCAAAATCAATCGCATTTTGTGTTCCATCAAAGCCATGTACAACTATTTTTGGCAATGATTTTTTGTATGATTTTAGTATATGCAAAACACTGTCCCATGCGTGCACACAATGCAAATTCAAAACACGATTATATTTAATTGCCAGTTCCAAACTGCGTATAAAAACGCGTTCTTGGGCCGCAAAATTATCACGGGTTTTATCGAGCCCAACCTCACCCACCATTATATGCGGATTTAATTCCAATAATGTCGACATATCGGTTGCCCAATTTGGTGATGCAGTGTCCGAATCCCAAGGATGAATACCAATGCAACCAACCACATTTTTATTTTCATTTGCAATATTTATAATTTGTTGCCAATCGGTTTCCTTGGTCGCGTTCAAGACGCACGCCATGATTCCCGCGGCATTTGCGCGCGCAAAAGCGTCCTGGAAATCACCAGATTTCGGCAGATGGCAATGTGAATCAATATATTTTTGCATATTTTTAGTTTAATATATGAATTATTTTATGCAATAAGAAAACCGCCCGTGTGGGCGGCGAATTCGTTTTATCTGGCCCGGCGCGATATTTTCTTTAACACCGCATGTTCGGCAATAATCTTGAAATTTTCCAAACGCACCTCAATTGATTCCGACGGTACAGAAGCAACATTTTTGAAAGCATCGCGCACCAATTTTTCTTTGCCGCGTTTAACGATTAATTTGAAGTTTTGTGTATCGTCTGTGCATTTTTTATCAAAAAAATTTGTTCTGATATAAAAATCCGTTGCGCACTTGTAGATATAGTTCAACATAACTTCGCGACGTGTTTTACGAGCAAATCCACCAAACGGGCGACCCATTTTTTTCAAAAAACCCTGGGCCACCGCATCGTGCGACAATTCAGCACACGCGTCCGCACCCAAACCTTTTAATACAGGTTTTACAAAAGCACCATATGTATATTTCATTATGTATCCCTCTTTATTTTTTGATTATGTGAGAATTATAATACAAAAAATTTTATCTGTCAATAAAAACATATTGAATAAAAAAACTTGCAAAGTCGCGATAAAAATGCTTACAATTGCTATGTGAATAAATAAAAAAAGGAAGAAAAATGGCAGGAAGTATTAATAAGGTTATTTTGGTTGGTAATGTGGGTCAAGAACCACAGGTGCGTACTATGAACAGCGGACAAAAGGTTGCAAGTTTTTCTTTGGCAACATCCGATCGGTGGCGCGACCGTCAAAGCGGTGAACAAAAAGAACAAACTGAATGGCACCGTGTGGTCGTGTTTAATCCGAACTTGGTCGATGTTGTGGAGCGCATGCTGCAAAAAGGGACCAAGTTGTATATCGAGGGTTCTTTGCGGACCCGCAAATGGCAAAATCAGCAAGGTGCGGACCAATATACGACCGAGGTCACATTGAATCCTTTTAGTGGTCAAATGGTTATTTTAAGCGGTGCGAAATCTGTGGACAATGGTATGGGCGATGCACAACCGGCACAGAAACAGGAAGAGATTTCTGTGGGCGATTTGGCGGGCGATGAAATTCAAGCGTAAGCTGTTCGGAGCGTGAACTTGGTTACCGGTATTGGCGGCTGGCGTCCGCGATCCTGCGGGTGTT
>CADCAA010000038.1 GCA_902799285.1 uncultured Pseudomonadota bacterium | reverse complement strand
CTTCGAGCTGGCGCTGCACGAGCGGGAGCAGGGTGTTCCCCGGGATTATCTGCTCAACCACATGGTCTGCGATTTTGCCGAAACTGCCGTTGGCCAATCGTAAAACTTCGGTACTGATGTCCGCATCCGGCATAAAACGAACGCATAAATCACGCAGTTCGGACACGGATAACGGATGCATCTTTTCAACACGTGCACGCGACCGCACAGTCGGCAAAACGTTCGCCAACCGATGCACAACCAACAAAAATAGTGTTTTTTCAGGTGGCTCTTCCAGTAATTTCAAAATGGCGTTTGATGCCGCCTTGTTTAATTCGTCCAGCGAGTCAATCAACACCACGCGCCATGCGCCTGACATAGACGATAACTGCATTTTATCAATCATAGCGCGCACGGTATAGACGGAAATTTCTTTGCCATCGGGTTTGGGTTTGCCGTCTTTATCAATATTGCGCGATATGTCAATTATGAAAAAATCGCCAACATTTCCATAAACCATTTTGGCCAATTTGTATGCCAATGTCGCCTTGCCAATGCCGCGTGGCCCGGTCAGCATCCAAACCGGATGAATTGGGTGCCGTTCGCGGTTGTTCCATGCATCCATAAAGTTTTTAACCGTTCCCATATGCCCAATCAAAGTATCGTTATCCATAGGATGCGGAAAATCATATGTTGGTGCCGTTTTCTTTGCCATAACAATTAACCCTTAATTTAACCCAACTAAAACACAGATGTTTTTCCAAATGCGGCGGAATAATTGAACCCGGCGCACAGTGTCGCGTGCCACTAAATCCGCAGTCGCAATTGTTTTTCCATCACGCGTCGCGACCAACTTTCCGATTTTGTCGCCGGCATAAACGGGCGCAGGAATCGGACTGTTATATTCGGCAACGACGCGGACACCACGCATGCCTTCGGTTTTGGGTGTTGTAATTGCAAAAGGCTTTGCAACCGTCGCCACAACAAAATCATCGCGTCCGTACCAAGTCGGCATTTTTGCAACCTCGTCCCCCGGGCGATAAAAGACCTTGTTCACAGTTGTTGAATAACCGTAATTCATCATCTTTTTCATCTCGGCTGCCAAAGCATCATGACCACGCCCATGAAAACCATTCATAACACCAATCAGCCGGCGACCACCAACAACGCTACTGGCCACAATGCCGTATCCGCCGTCGTCAGTATGTCCGGTTTTTAATCCGTCTGCGCCCGACATAGTGAATAACAATTTATTATAATTCAATGTATGCGTTTTACCCCAATCACGACACCAGTCAGAATTATATTCATTAAACTCGAACCGGCGGGTCGCAAACAGCGGGTAAATATCTGGGTAATCCGAAATAATATGTTGCGCCAAAATCGCTAACTCGCGACTTGTCATCAAATTTGCAGGGTGGGGCAATCCACTTGCATTTCCAAACGTGGATTTTTCCATACCCAAATCATGGGCCTTGCGCTGCATCAATCCGGTAAAAGAATTTTCATCGCCAGCCAACTTTTCCGCCACCACAACCGACGCATCGCCACCCGATAACACAATCAGTCCCAAAATTAAATCACGAACCGTCACAGTTTGACCGGTTGTCAAACAGATTTTAGATGCCGGATACCACAACGGATTTTTATAGTCCGCGTTTTCACTGACCGGGAATCGGTCATCCATTTTAACGCGCCCAGCTTTAATTTCGTCAAACAATACCGCCAAAGTCATCAGTTTTATCATCGATGATGGTGGCATCAAAACATCCGCGTTTTTGGAAACGATTTCCGCCCCAGAATCATAATCAATCAAAAATGCAGATTTCGCAGTTGTTGAAAATTCGGCATTTGCCACGCATGTGATAAACGACAACAAAAATGCGAATACAAATTTTTTCATATCGACCAAATCTTAAACGATTTTATTGCGATTTGCCAATATTTTTTTAATTTATTTTTTCGCCGATAAATTGGCCGTTTTTTACGCCAATTATTTTGACATCGCATATTGTTCTGGCGGGGATTTTGTCGCCCAAAATTACAACATCAATATCATTTGGTGTGCGGCCAATATTATTATTCTCAACCAGACAAGATACAGTTTTACCGATACATGTTGCCATAAAATTCGCCATATTTTTATTGGCCAATTCTGTGATTTGATGCACGCGTTCTTTGGAAATATTGCGTGGAATTTGGTTCAACATCGTCGCCGCAACTGTCCCAGGGCGGGGCGAAAAAGGAAATGCATGAATTTTTATTGGTTTGACCTCGGCCACTAAATCCAAAGTTTCACGGAATAATTCGTCCGTTTCACCCGGAAATCCGCAAATTATATCCCAGCTGAAAGTAATACCATCCGCTGCCGCAACAATTTTGCGCACCAAATCCGCATTATGTCGCCGTCCCATGGTTGCCAAAATCGTATCCGATCCCGATTGCATAGACAGATGCAAATGCGGCATCATACGCGGTTCATTATGTATCAAATCAATAATCTTGAAAATCTCTGGCGATGCCGGGTCCAGCGAAGAAATCCGCAAACGCCGAATTTCCGGCACATCCCGCAACAGCATTTTGCATACATCGGAAATAAATATAAACTTATCGCCCGTGTTAAATGCATATGAAGCACTGTCGACACCGGTAATCACAATTTCATAAAACCCGTTAGCCACTGCTTTGCGTGCATCAGCCAAAATGTCGGCATATGGGAACGACACCGCCGGCCCCCGCAACAGTCGCGTCACACAATACGCACATTTATGATTGCACCCATTTTGAATTTGAATAAATTGCTTGGACAGTTCGGGTGCCTCGTGCGCGAATTTAACGATTTTGCCACCCGTGTTCAGTCGCACCAAACCGTCTGTGTATTGCCGTGGGTCCATTTTGTCGGCATTTGGAATAACGGTGGTATTTTGAATTTTTTCAAACAGGGCGGGATTCCGTGTCGCCCCACACCCAGTCACAAAAATCGGCACATTTGGATTTTCACGGGAAATTTTGCGCACGCTTTGTGCAGATTGACGTTCTGCCTCGGCCGTGACCGAGCAAGTATTCACAATAACGGCCACATCAACGCGCCCCGCGACGATATTTTTTATCTTTTCGCACTCCAACGCATTCAATCGGCATCCAAAAGACAAAGATTTTATATTTTTTTCTTGCATTTTCAATAACCTTGGGGCATTATATAACAGCTAAAAAAAATTTCAACAAAGGATTTAAAATGGCACGCACAACAAATTCTGATACATTACCATACGTAGACAGCCGCTATGAATTGGGTATGTTGGCATCCCAACGCGTTCGTGATTTGAACGGTGGCGCGGAACCTGTGGTTGAAACTGGGCGTGATAAATTGACTGTTGTGGCATTGCGCGAAATTGCCAGTGGCAAATTAGATGTTGCGAACGTTCGCCATGAATTTATCCAATCTTACAAGGAAACACCAATCGCAGATAACGCCGAAAAATCATTAGAAATCGAATCCAGCGATCCAGAATTGCGCGAAATTGATGCGGAATTGGAAAACTCTTTATTGGATGATTCCGCAATTGTGGTTTTTGTGTTGCGGGTCGCGGGATTCGAACCCGTGGTTAAGGGTTCGACCCGCGGCAAAAAGGCAGACGTTAGTATGCCGGTTTGCCAAAAGCAAATTTTGCAAGGGAGTGAAGCGCAGCGAAACAATCCCTTCGACTCCGCCAGGAAATTAAAATCTTAAACCGCCCCAAATGGGCGGTTTTGATTTTTATTCTTGCATGTCGAGGACAGGAATTAGATTCCACAAAAATACTATACTTTCTCTGCATAATCATTAATTAGAAATTGACTTTTGTATTCTTATTGCATAAACTGACCCAAAATCAAAGGAGTCTAGCATGGCACAAGAAAATAAATTAAATGAAGTGAATAAGCGTTTGTTGTTATCTGCATTGGGCCCGAAACGTCACGATATTGTTGTTACAAAAAAAGATGGGCACGTCCGCAAGGAACAGAACATCGATAGAGATGGTATCAAAGTCCATGGAATCCAAATATGGAATGTTAAAAACAAACAAAACCAAGAAATTTATTCATTAAAACGCGAAAATGTAGAAAGACCAGACGGCCGTTTTACCAGTTCCAGTTTTCGTTCAACTTTAACTATAAATAACATTGCTACTATCCAAGTTGATACAGATGATTCAAGTGATTTTGATACCTTGTGTTTCTTGGATCAAGATTTACCTCAGGCATTAGATGCCAAGATAGCTGCTCAACGCGAAGAGAAAAAACTACAAAACGATTTGAAACGGATGACTGCGCAAGATATGGCAATAAGGAAATATCTGGAAGATATATTGCAAAAATAAATAAACCGCCCAAAAATTGGGCGGTTTTGATTTTAACCTGGCGGATTCGAATCACATCGGGGTTGTATACCAATAGACCAAAATGTATGCATGAAATCAGGATAATTTATTTGGTTCCGGTTAGCCCCAAATTTATCCAACCGTGATCATAACCTCTGCATTCTTCATGTTTTAATTTACGAATGTTTTTAAAACCGACTTCTTGCATTAATTCTCTTAAATATCTTTCTGAAAATAGTGCAAGATGGGCGTTAAAATGTCCTTTTATAATTTCTCCGTTTCCGTATGTGAAAATTCGTCCATTTGCCCAAATGCACGGATCGTGTTTGTCATTAAATTTCCACCAACCATCATTTGTGTAATCTTTAGATTTTGATATTTCTGCATCGACAAATGCTTTGCAGATTTTCAGTCCATCAGGAACCCATATTTCAACATGTCCGCCTGTTTTCAATATTCTATACATTTCCTGCAAAACAAATTTTGTTTTGAACCATTCAATATGTTCTAAAAAATGACTTGAATAAACGATGTCGAATACGCAATCAGGGCATGGGATGCCTTTTGCAACATCGGCAATATAATCGGTTGCCTCATTAGGTACAATATTTATACCTTCAAAATTTTCTATTCTTTTGTCTCCTGGACCTATTTCCAGATAGCGAGTTGTTCGTTTGTCTGCGTGTATTTTGGTTGGCAGTCTTTTATTAATCACGGTGATACAAGTTTTTTCTGGTTTTTTATGAGAAGTTTTTCTGTGTAATAACTCAAACAATTTCATTATATTCCTCTATGGTCTTTGTCCAGTATAAATAATCTGACATAAAAAATCAATACATAATAACCAGTTCGCTAATCCTTCCTATTGTTTTTATTATGCGTCCGAATTAGCATAACAACGAAAACAAAACAAGGGAGGAATCAATGAAATTTGCAAAATTGTTTGCTTTAATTTTACCAATTATACCGGTCACATATGTCAATGCAGCCCCAGACAATCCACGTATTTTGGTTGCGTATTATTCGCTGACCGGCAAAACAGAAAAAACAGCCAACGCAATTGCGGATGCGTCTGGTGGAACATTGTATAAAATCCAGGTTGAAAAACAATATCCGGCTGACAAAAAAGAACGTCGCAAAATCCTGGAACAAGAAATCGAAAATAACGAATTGCCACCGCTGGCACCGACCGATATAAATCCAGAAAATTATGATATCATCTTTTTGGGGTCGCCGGTTTGGGCAAATCATATATCGCAACCAGTTAAAAGTTTTTTGGCAAAATATAATCTGTCTGGCAAAGATATAATTCCGTTTGTCACACACAGTGGCGGCGGTCGTGGCCAAAGTTTTAATGATGTTGCCGCACTGTGTTCGGGGTGCGTTGTTGATATGGACGGATGGTCATCGTGGGGCAGTGGGGTTGGTAAAAAATTAACCCGCTGGACCACAGAACAGATTAAATCAGTCCAATAAAATGTTGAACAAAAAAACAGCCAAATAAAATTTGGCTGTTTCTTATTTTGTGTTTTGTTTTCGTTGAATTATTATTTGATAAAAATCGGTCGCAGTTTTAGGACGTACAAAATCTATATCCCAATCGGTTTGATTATTAAATGCGTCGTTGATGGCATTTGTTATTTTCGACAAATGTGCCTTGGACGATAAAGTAAACAATTTGCCATTTGGATTTATGTGTTTCTTGGTGTTTTCTAATACAAAACGGGTGGCATCGGGTTTCAAAAATTCCAAAATATTAGAATAATACACAATATCAAAACTGTCATTGCCCAGGTGTTTATCCAAATCCATAATGTTTGTCCAAATAAAAGGAAAAGGGGTCCTGATTGATTTTCTTAACGCGTCATATTGGTCTCGCTCGAATTCATAAAAATCACACTTTTTGTCGGGCAAGAACACAGGAATCCCATTGTCATCTGTGGCAATTATATAGTGTTTTTGAATATATGTTAAATACGGCATAATATAATTCAGTTTCGGTGTATTGATTAAATCACCCGGTGCACAATGCCGCATCAAATTATGCATAAATAGTGAATATTCGTCTGGTTGTTGAAATGCCCGCAACGCGGCAACCTTGACCGAGGTCAGCAAATATGCATTATAAGAAATATCAAATGTTATAACATCGCCCGCGCCATATAATTTGCAAAATAATGGCTGTTCACCCGATGCAGAAACCGTTAAAACTTTTGCACCCGGTTTTATATGGTTTTTCAATTCATAAATTTGACTTAATTCGTTTGTTGATATCAACTGCGGCGTATATTCCGAATAAAAATTATACTCGTCAATACGTTGAATGACCTTCATTTGCAACTCGAACGCTTCAAT
>CADCAA010000037.1 GCA_902799285.1 uncultured Pseudomonadota bacterium | reverse complement strand
CTAATAATTCTTCCATTTTATTTTTCACACTTTCGAATTTCATTACAAAATCTAATTCTGATTGATTATTTGTGCGCGCGCCATTTGCAATCATTGATGCCAACGCTTCTACGACACGCAGTGATTGTCCACATGTTTCTGCATAAATCACGCGCGCAATTTTATAAACGTCACGTGCAGCATCGTTTTGATTTTTTATCAAATTGAATTGTATCATCGTTGGCACCTTTGTTTGATTAAAATAAAAAAAGCGGCCACAGATGTGGTCGCCATTAAAAAAGAGTAAAAAAAATCACGCCTGAACCGGACGTGTATATTTTCTGCTCTTGATGGTTTGTATTATATCACAAATCGTGATGAAAGTCAAGATGTTTATATCATAACCTCGTCCCCGTATGCCAAAACATAGCGTGTTCCGCACCGTAAAACCAATGCGCCATTTTCGTTGATACCGATTAATTCTGCGGTTGCGCCACGATATTTCACACGCGTATTTAATCCGGTTGCCATTGACATCCACCGCGAACGCACAGTTGCAAAATCAGATTTCAGCCATTTATCCAAATAACGCATCAACCGCGCCAATACATCCTGAACATTTGTAGTGATATATTTATTCATCTTGGTTGTTTTATATTCATCGACCGTTGGATTTGTTGCGATATTTATACCAATTCCGACAATTGCGAATCGCCCATAGTATTCAATTAAAATCCCTGAAATTTTTTTATTATCAACCAATATATCATTTGGCCATTTAATCGTCGGCGTAATGCCAAACGACAGCAAAGTATCCGCAACCGCAATCGCCACAGCGTACGAAATCCGTGCATCGCGTTCGTCACACGCGTAAATAAAACTGGCATACAGATTTCCATGATGCGACACCCATTTACGACGGAATCGGCCCCGCCCTGCACTTTGCGCCGCCGCGACAACGACGGTATGATCGCCAGCACGATGGGCCGCCAACAATTCGCCCGCCATTGTTTGCGTAGATGGAATTTTATCAAAAGAAATAACCTTATAGGTCGGCAATTTTATACACCCCGTTTTCGTTCTTGATAAATTCGCGCCCGCATAATTTGCGCAAAGAATAAATCGCCGTTTCCACAGAATGCGTCGCAACGCCCGGTAAATAGCCCAACGCATTTTTTAATTCGGCCCCAGACATACCGCCGCCGCGCCACAGTGATACAATGATTTGTTCCTGGATATCTGATAATTGTGGAACTTTATCGCCGAACACAGATTGCAAAATTGTTGTTGTATCGGCACTGTTCAGAATTAATGATTTCAATTCCGTCACCGACACCGCGGCATCCGGTTCAATTTCGTCAAAATTCACATCCAACACATTTGGTGCATCCGTCACCGTCGCGCCCAAATCGCCCAAGATTCGGCGCCAAATTGGTGATTTTGAATAAATTCTGATACCGTTTAACATAATTTCAGCATAGCAAAAAATCCCACTAAGTCCATCAAAAAACACGCATTTATATGCGTTGATTTTTTAATCTGGCGGTGCTAGACTTTTGCTGTCTGATAATAGAAATAAAAAGGATGAAAAATGTATATACTTGCTTTGAACTGCGGTTCATCTTCCTTGAAATACCAGGTTTTTGACGCAGATACAAAAAATCCAATCGTCAGTGGTAATGTTGAAAAAATCGGTTTGCCGGATTCTTTTGTCACACAAAAATATCCCGATGGGGAAAAAGTGCGCCGTGATGTTTCAATGGCTGATCATAACCAGGCATTAAACGTTGTGATTGGTTTACTGCGCGAGGCTTCGATTGACATCAGCAAAATTGCCGGTGTTGGCCATCGCGTTGTGTTGGGCGGTGAAAAGTTTGCAAATTCGGTCGAAATCACGGACGAGGTTATTAAAAAAATCGATGAATTATCTATGATTGCGCCGTTGCACAATCCAGCGGCTTTGGTTGGAATTATGGCCGCGAAACAGTTGTTGCCAAATGCGACCCAGGTTGCGGTGTTTGATACGGCATTTTATAACACTTTGCCGGATTACGCATATCGTTATGCTGTGCCGGCGGCGTGGTATCGTGAATTGGGCGTGCGCCGTTATGGTTTCCACGGAACGTCGCATTTATATGTATCAAAGCGCGCGGCGGCCATCTTGGGCAAGCCGGCACGTGATTGCAATTTGATTACATTGCATATTGGTTCGGGTGCATCTGCGGCGGCCATCCGTGGTGGTGTTGCGGTTGACACATCTTTGGGTATGACACCGGTTGCGGGATTGGTAATGGGAACGCGTCCGGGTGATTTGGATGCCGGCGTGGTATTATATGTAATGCAGCGTTTGGGATTGACGCCTGAACAAATGCAAAAACATTTGAACAAAGATTCCGGATTGTTGGGTATTACGGAATGCTTTGCCGACCGTCGCGATGTCGAGGCGAATAAGGAAACAAAACCTGAATGCAAATTGGCAATTGAAATGGAGGCCCACGCCGTCCGCAAATACATTGGTGCATTTTTGGCTGAATTGGGTCATGTTGACGCAATCGTGTTCACGGCGGGCGTTGGCGAAAACGACGATTATTTGCGCGCCCAGTTCTGCAAGGGATTAGAGCCTTTGGGAATCAAACTGGACCCGGCGAAAAACGCTGCGGCATTGGCACGCAAGGGTGTCGAAAGTGCAATCATCAGCACAGACGACAGTCCGATTAAAATTATCATGATTGCAACAAATGAAGAACTGGTAATTGTCGAAGATACAATCGCAATTATGAACGGGACATATAATCCCGACCATTTGAAAATGGATTATTCATTTGCGAAATAAAAAACTGGGCTTTGCCCAGTTTTTTTTATGGCATTTCGTTGAGTAGCCCTGGAATTATATCTTGATAATTGTAAACACGATACGCACAATCAGTGGCACACATATAGTCACAATTCCCAGATTGATACGTAGTCAAAAACACCCATGCTTTATTATCCGTTGATGAATATTCATTGTTTGTTTCAACCCCGGTAATGCGGCACCAACAACTATCCCCATGTTGATTCCATCCCGAATTATTCAAATTTGCGGATGTGACCGTCGAACCTAATAGATTGTTGTCCAAACCTACATTATTACATATTGATGTTCCATACAACATTCCTGATACTACACCATTGTTCGCCCACGTATCGCGCCAACTATCCTGTGGAATACCAGGGTCGGTCGTCACATATGGCCCGGGTATAAATGTGCCAGTACCAGAATTACCATAAAACACACCGTTGACTTTGTCATACATACCGATGGCCCCGGTTCGTATATTGATAACCGGAACCATATCACGCACCAGAGTGCCACTGGCATCCCATATTTTCAGGTATTTTACCTGGGCCTGTATAAAATCGCTTCCATTTTCAGTATTTTTTGCAAACACAGTGACATTTGTCCCGGCCGCATGATCATGATCTGCTATACCACTTATATTATCTCCGTTAACAATTGCATAATCCAAACCGATTTTTGCAATATTAAATTGGCTTGTGCTATTTAGATATATAAAATGAGCATTAGCACTGTACCATACACCCTGTCCTACTATTTCATGTCGTATAGAATTATTACCTTGTGACAATAAATAACCACCCGATTTTGGAATATATGAAATCTCAAAAGAATTATTGTCATTTACCGCAACCCCCGTATTAATATACTGTGTACCTGTGGTTTCAATATATTCCAATTGACGATAACTATTGGTAAATGTATCATACGCAGAACCATGTATATTTGTCGCGTAAATAGGGGTCAGGAAATTATAAAACGGGTCGTTGATTTCGTACCAATGCGGGGTGCCGTCGGTGCCTTCGACCAGCAGGCATTGCCGGTATTGTGGGCAAGTGTCCGTCGGGCGCGTCTGTTTGCCGGTGGCCAACGCCGCGATACGATTCGCCTGGTCAATCGTGTTCGTGACGACCGAATTCACCGTCGCAATCGCCGCAGTCAGCTTACTATTCAGCCCACTGAACGCCCCCGCCACATGTTGCGTGGTGGCAATTTGAATTTGCGTACATGATGCATTTCTGATGGAAAACGTCTTACCCCATCGTGTTTGAACCTCATTTGTATTATTGCCAAAGGTGTCTACCATCACGTACGCTACATTTGCTGGAACTGTAAAGACTACATTATTACACCA
>CADCAA010000036.1 GCA_902799285.1 uncultured Pseudomonadota bacterium | reverse complement strand
TTTTGTGATTGGATAAAAATAAATGATTTGTTATTAACATACCTAAAATCTATAAATATAAATAAAAATGTTTTAAAAAGATATGCTGTATCTCGTTTTAATTCGATTAAATCCCGTTTTGAACAACTGCCAATTCAGGATAAAACAGCTATGAGGCCAATGTTGGATTCTTTTGCAAGAAAATATAAACGCGAAACAATGGAATCAAAGTTTAAACATATAAAATCTTATATATTGTTCCCATATTACTTGTTTGCGAATATATGGATGGATTTGGTATCCTTGCCTTTGGCAAAATTCAAACATCATATAAAAAAGGTTATATATTCGCACAGCAACCGCTGCCGTATAGACGAGATTTTTAAACAAACAACAGAAATTCAACAAATGTTAATAAATTTGTATACATTAAAAAACAATGACAAAGCAAATAGTTTAGAATTTCGTACATTTGGCGATTTGGCACATTGTATCAGGCAAAATATGTATAAAATACCAAATAATATTGACCTGGTGGTCGGTATTCCTCGCAGTGGTATGATACCTGCATATATAATTGCATTATTTATGAATAAAAAATGTTGTTCATTGGACGAATTTATCGCTGGCATTAATTCTTCAAACGGATTCCGAAACATAACCGACAAACCTGTGCATAATGTTTTGGTTGTTGATGATTCTATATACAGTGGCAATGAAATGACGCGTGTCCGTGAAAAACTATCAAAATTTAAAAATTATAACTTTAAATTTATGGTTGTATACGCACGAACAGAGTCAGCACACCTAGTGGATATATCTTTTGAAACGATTGACAGACCTCGTGTTTGGCAATGGAATTATTTAAATCATAGTATCGCTGAACGTGCATGTTTTGATATGGATGGTGTATTATGTGTGGATCCAACAGATGAACAAAATGATGATGGCGAAAAATATATACATTTCATTAAAACGGCAAAACCTTTATATATCCCAAATTATAAAATCCTGGCTATTGTCACATCTCGTCTGGAAAAATACCGTAAATTAACAGAAAAATGGTTGGCGGATAATGGCGTTCAATACGATAAATTAATAATGTTGAATTTACCAACATCCGAAGAAAGAAGAAAATTAGGTTGTCATGCACAATTCAAAGCAGCCGTTTATAAAAATATGCCAGAGGCCGACATTTTCATAGAAAGTAATCCTCAACAGGCAAAAGAAATCGCCACAAAAACAGGAAAACAGGTTTTATGTGTTGAAAATGACGAACTATATTAAAAATCCCCCATTTGGGGGATTTTTTTATTGTGCGCCATTAGCATAAATAATTTTGAAAACGTTTGTTTGTCCACCAGCGGTATAATGAATGTAAAAAATTTCGTCTTTAACTACAGGCGCAAATACAGCAAGATATTGTCCACTACCAGTAGAATTATTCAAAACTCTTATTCCAGAATCCGTAACAATACGAACATATTGCCCAGAACTTGAACTGGTTTTATCAAAAACTATATATCCATCTGCTGGCGCGGTATAACTACTGCCACTGGCCCCCAAAGTCAATTCGTCGTATCTGCTGCTGGGCATCGCCATGTGTGCGATTGCAACTTTCCCAGTTGTGGTAAAGTTCGTCGCATCGCGCAATGACTGGATTGCCGAGGCATTTGTCGCAATGTTTTCAATATTTGTTCCAATATTTTCTGTATTCGTCGCGACATCTGACCGCAGAGTGCTGATATCACCCAACGCCGTGATTTGTGCAGATACCGCCACAATCTCGTCATGAATCGCAGAAATGCGCGCTAATAATGTGGTTGTGGATTCTTTGTCCGCAATGTCGGCATATTGTGCGCGCAATCCGTCCAGTTCATCTTGCAAATCTTTCACGACTTCCATCAGGTAATTCAGGTCTTGGTTCAATGTCGTTGGGTCAATCTTGGCCAATGGCTGATAATCGTATTGCCGGGTCAGGGGCAAACTGCGCGCAATAGTTATACAATCCAAAGCCGTCGGCGCAGTTTCGAACACAACTTTGCCACCGGTATAGGGAATATCTGCATCCAATCCGCCAGATGTTCCGATAATGTTATATCCTGATGCTGCCGCGCCGTTCATCGTGACGACGAAATAAGGGAAATTAAAGGTGAATTCAGTCGTCGACCCATTTCCCATATATGATACTTTTTGCATAAAAACTCCTTTTGTTATAACAAAAAATCCCCGCACGAAATGGTGCAGGGTAATAAAAAACAGCCGGCAAAACCCGCCCGCTGAATATTCGTATTATATCATAAATTTAACAAAAAATCAATTGTTAAAATTTTATATTACATTGATTCCAATCTTTTGATGCGTTCGGCTGTGCTGGGATGGGTTGAAAACAAATCGCCCATCAACGCTTTACCCGGTTCCGCGATACACGCAATCGCCATAGATTTTGATTTTTCAATTGATTTCACGGTTGAACGTTCGCTAATCTTGCGCAATGCATCCGCCAAAGCCCGTGGATTCCGTGTAATTTGGGCCGCACAGGCGTCCGCCGCAAATTCTCGTTTACGTGACACTGCCAATTGCAACAATGGCGACACAATCACGTTAAACACGGTAAATCCTAACCACACCATCATTAACACCGCCGCAGTATTGTTTTTTCCGTTGTCATCACGGCTGTGATTGCCATAAATAATCGAACGCATCAAAACATCAGCCGCAAATACAGTCACACCAACCCCGGTAATCAATAACATATCCAGCCGAATATCGCGATTCCCGATATGCGACATTTCGTGCGCAATCACACCCTGTAATTCAGTGTCGTTTAATTTGTTAATAATTCCGCGCGTCAAAGCCACCGACGCATCATTCGGCGTGCGGCCCGTGGCAAATGCGTTCAGCCCAGAATCTTCAATAATATACACGCGCGGCGTCGGCAATCCCGCGGCCAGTGCCACATTTTCGACCGCCCTAAATATTTTTTTATTTTCCGGCGTGTCACTGTGAATTTGAACCGCGCCGGCACCCGACAGCATCATCGAATCCCCAAATGCCCACGATATAATCATCCAAACCATACACACGATAAATGTTGGGATTGCGACCTGGATTGTTGTGGTAAACGCGTCATGTGCCGGCATAATCATCCAACAAAATAAAAAAATCAAAGCAATAAAAGACACCGGAAACAGCGCAACCAACACGGCAGTTTTAATATTATTTGAACGAATATGATCATACACAGTTTTAATTTTTGCCATCATAAATCCTTGATTTATTGTTATTATAGGAAATAAACAAATGCATTTCAATCAAGTTTCTGGTATAATAAAGCTATAATGAATACCAAAAAATTGATTTTTATTGGGATGGTTTGTTGCGCGACTTTGCCGGTTTTGGCGGAAAGCCTGTTAAAGCCGACCAAATTCCCCAAAACATTTGCTGATGTCGATTTTGCGGACCGTATGACAATCCTGGCCGAAGGATATGGCGCGTTCGACGTTGCATACGATGCAAATGGCAATTGTATTTCTGGATGCGCATATTCGGGCCTGACATTCGCGGCGGATCAGCAAAATACCGACGACGCAACCGCATATTTCGAAGATTTGGTAAATTCTGCCGTCGATGATGACGATGATGACTATGATGATGTGGATACAGAAACACCGGACGCAACAACACCGTCGGATAAAAGGCCCAAAATCACAAAAAGTTCATTACCTATGCGTTCGCCATTAAAAAACAGTTCGCAAATTATGATAACCAGTGACTTTGGCTTTCGCGAATACACAGTGTCCGGTGAAAAACGCCGATACTTTCATACGGGTATCGATATTGGCGTGTCGGAAAATACCCCGATATATGCAACCGGCAACGGCACAGTCACCAAGGTGACCCAGGATGATTTAAGTGGTAAATACGTTGAAATTAAACATTCCCACGGATTGTATTCGCAATATTTGCACCTGAATACCCAAAATGTCAGGGTTGGCGACACTGTTCATGCCGGCGATTTTATCGGTTTCAGCGGCAATACAGGTCGATCAACGGGTCCACATTTACACTATCAAATTTGGTGGAACAAGGGACGCGAAAGGGCGTTCGTCGATATTTTATGCCCGTGTGCCAGTTCGTATCGCCGTAATAAAGAGGAACAATCGCATACAAATATCGATACATCACAATACACATGTGGGCACAGCGCGCTGAATCATAAATATTGCTTTTATGGCAACGAAAAAGAGCATCGTGTTGATTGGCGTATAAAAAGTAAACATTGTATGGATGGTTCGTCCAGAACGCAAAAATTGCCGGACGAAACGGGCAAATGTAAATAGCGGGTATCGCCCCATTGATTGGGATTATTTTTCCATATAACTTTATGTTGCGTTTGCAAAAAAATGTTGTATACTGACCACGCAAAAATCACTTAAAGGATAAATGATGTTCAAGAAAGAAAAAATCAAAGATTTACACTATTCTGTGACCGGCGTGATTGCCGCCGATGATTTACAACGTGCGGCCGATGAAATTTTGGCTGAATACGGCAAAACTGCTAAAATGCCGGGCTTTCGTGCGGGGCATATTCCATTAAACGTTCTGCGTCAAAAATATAACGCATCCGCCATGTCCCAGGCTATTGATAAATTGATGAACGCGGATTTGAACGCATATTTAGAATCTAAAAAAATCCGTCTGGCGGGTTCGCCCCGGGCCGACTTACCAAAATGGGAAATGGGTTCGGACGCCGAATACACATTGGAATTTGATATTTTACCGGAATTACCGGAATTTGATTTAACTAAATTTACCGTCACAAAACCCGTCGCCAAATTGGACGAGGCCGAGGTTGAAAAGGCCGTCGAAAACATCCGCCGCAGCCGCAGCACCGCTGAAAAACAGGATGATAAGTACAAAGCTAAAAATGGCGATACGGCCGTTATAGATTTCAAGGGCTTTATCGGCGACACCGCATTTCCGGGGGGCGAGGCTACAAAACATCACCTGGTCCTGGGGTCTGGTTCATTTATCCCTGGATTCGAAGATCAAATCATCGGCCACCGTGCGGGCGACAAATTTGACGTTAATGTGAAATTCCCGGCCGAATACCACTCTGCTGATTTGGCGGGCAAAGATGCGCGTTTTGAAACAGTATTGCACGAGGTTCGCAAACATATCTTGCCGGAATTAAACGACGAATTGGCAAAATCTGTGGGCTTTGACACGGTTGAAAAATTACGTGAACATATCCGCGAAGTTTTGAACGAACAATACGCCGATGCCGGCCAACGCGCGATGCGCAACGAATTGTTGGATATCTTGGCGGACAAGGTAAAAATGAATTTGCCTGAAAACTTGGTCGCCCAAGAATTGGCGATGGCGAAAAACGAACATGATCATCATAATGCCGAACATGGCCACGACCATAAATGGGACGAAAAAGCCGAAACCAAAGAGGCCGAACGTCGCGTTAAATTGGGCCTGATTTTGGCTGAATGGGGCAATAAAAACAAGGTCGAGGTCACCCGTGACGATTTGCAACAGGCTATCTGGGCCGAAGCTTCGCGTTATCCGGATCCAAAGCAAGTCTTTGAATTTTACAACAAAAATCAAAATGCACTTGCGATGTTGCGCGGAATGTTATTTGAACGCAAGGCGTTGGACGAAATGTTGAAAAACGTTAAAGCAAAGGAAAAAACGGTTCCTGCTGACGAATTGTTCAAACAGGCCGAAGTAAAATAAACATTAAATCCGGTTTTTGCCGGATTTTTTAATGGAATTACCAACAAAAAAATTAAGGCGAATTTCGTCTAAAACCTTGACATCCCTTTGTGTGTGGGTGTATAAAAAATATACCAAAAGGGATTATTTATGATAAATAGCAAGGTATATAAATCAATATCTGCGGCACAAATTGATGAATTGACCGCTATCTATGATGATTACGTTTATATGGCCCGCCAGCACGAGGCGATATTAACCGAAAAATACGCTATCGAAGGTTTGGCGGCCGAACAAATGGAAATAATGTATCCATCGGGGCCGGATTTTCCATGGCGAATTGATTTGTTAAGCCGTACTGAAAAGCAAGAATTTGCCGATTTTGTGAAAAACGATATTATTTGCGATGATACAAAAACTTATGTTTTGTTAAAATATATCAAACCCCAAGAAAATGCGGGCTTTGACAAAGAATTTGCCGTATCGCCATATAAAAAAGGCCGATATCACAATGATGTTGCCGTCAATGTTGGAAAGTTGCCAAATTATATACCCACAAAATGGCACATTGGGAAACACTGAATTTTTTATTGATGGTCGGTATCGTGCGCGCTATGTCGGCCCAAATCAAAAGGATAAATTATTAAAAGATATGGTCCAAGATTATGATTTGGGAACCGAACTTTTCGTTATGATAAATTTGGTCGAAACTTTACGCACTAATTTACAGAACATCCCAGAGCAAGAGGCCGAAAAGAAATTCACGAAATTGAATGAAACCCGTGATGCGCTGGAACGCGCCCAGTCCGAAGGTTTGATATTATCATCTAACAATATTTACGAATACATAAATATTCGCCATTTTTTGCGGCATAATTTGGATACGTATGATGAAACGGCCCGCAATAATTACATTTCGCATTATCTGAAATTTTATGATAAATCATTGATTGGCCGTATGAAATCGTATATTGATGTCCTGCACCAAATGCAACATATTGTAAACCGGATAAATCCAAACAGAATTATCCGCTATAACGATGAAAGCAACACTAAATTCAAAGAACGTGCGCGGGCGGCATACGAACAAAATCCAAATGTCATGGTTGAAATAAACCATCCGTTTACCAGTGATAAATATAAAAAATTGCACCGGGATTTGCACAAATTGATACCAAATATCAAAATCGTTGATGAATGGACCGACGATGCGGCGCGAAAGGAACAATTGGACGACTATACTTTTCGCTCGTATTTTTTGCAAACATTCCAGGCCACAGAAAGTATGGTAAATCGTTATTGTAAAATGCGTGGTCAAATCGGTATGGTGGGCTATGATGCGTGGAAATATCTAAAAGATATAAATGTTTTGTCGTCATCGGAATTTGCCGTGTGGCATGGATACAGAAATTTACGTAAATTACTGTGTCATAATCATTTTGACGCGCGGTTACGCAAATACCTGTTTGATAAAGAATATTCTTATATCAACGATTTGGCTGGTTTGATACATCGTCTGGATATGATTGACCCCAATGTCAGAAAATTGAGTGAACACATTCGTGAATACACCCATCCAGATGGGTTGGTTATAAAAATGGATATACGGCATAATATAGTGTTGAACGATAAAACATTTGCCAATGCGTATACGGCGCGTCCGACACAAAACAACACCGGAAACATTTCCCAATCAATACCCGTGGATTCTAAACAGGCTATCTATCAAAATGGAATTAAAATAAATATGGCCAACCGTAAAATTGCGGATATTCAATTGCCAAATGGCATCAATATTAACTATAACACACGCAGTATCAAGATTGATGATAAAACCCAATGGTATATGAACGGCGACCAACGTTTTGTTCTGCAAACACCGACCAGTAAATTATTAATCAGTCGGACTTTGCAATTAATGGAATATATGATCAAAGATAAACATATGCAATTTTTTCGTGCCGAACAATGGCGTCTGGATGGTTGTCATGATATTTTGCTGGATATGGACCGTAAAATACAATCAATCAAATTCAATAATATATTGCGAACTGAATTTATGCATACCGAACAAGGCTATAACGCATTGATATTTGGCGATGGAACCATAGTTTTATTTGCAAACGGTAAAATATATGTTCGGCATCGTGGTCAAATGTTAACTTATAGTAATCGATATGCATTTGCCGCAACATACGATGCGGTGTTGCAAAAATCAGGAATAAATCAAAACGTGCGTTAATACGCCGATATCATCATCGTATATGATGTATAAAATTTGATACGGCTGATATTGTTTTGCTTTGCAATCTGTTGTCTATTTCAGATTTTAATAAAAAACAGCCACCATAAAAGCGATAACAATAAAAAAATCATGATTTTTCAGTCTCAATGTACCACAGGGCGTATCACACTTTTCAAACAACATAATTTTTACTCCTGTTTTTTGTTCGCAAGAGATACAAAAAGCGTGAGAAATCTAAGGTTTTTTTGATCTTGAACAGGTTGGGATTTGTTTGGCCCCAAAAAATCCCAAGCCATTTTTTAAAAAATACCCCAGAACAAAGAAAAACCCAACGATTCCGCTGGGTTTGCAATATCAAAAAATTTCTTGGCTCAGATGTATAAGCATAGGTCGAACACGCGATATCTTAGATTTACTTAGTTTGGGTAAAAGTATTTCAGACCTAATGCAGCGTATCCAGACAAAAAATCTATCAAACCCGCAAGAATCAGGGAAAATTGATAAAAGCAGTGTTTTTAGCTACTGACATACGGATTAACAGTTATAACCAATTGTTTTTACTGTATTTTTTAAGTCCAGAGTGAGTGCGGGCTACAGCTGTTTTTTCGTGTAATTTTTGTATAACCAAAAAATTCTGTATAACTAATGTATAAATTTTCGATTATCATTGGGAAGAGCTTAATACAAATGTATCCAACGTTTTCTGGGACTTTTGCGGATAAAATGCGTTTTTCGCCTGAGCGTTTTTCCGTATGATTTTTATGCGATTTTTTTGTTGCGTATGAATTTCAGAAATTTACGGACAAATCAAGACGTTGTTAGATAGGATTGTATATGCCTGCACCACGACATAGTAATTTTTGCTGGCCGTATAAAATTTCGCCAAATTCGTATAAATGACGTATAACAGCTGTATAATCAAAAATTGTATATGTAATGTATAATTTCATGCAAAAATTGCATGTATAAGAAATGTATAATTTTGATTTCGCAATATTCGGTCATTCGTCCAAATCACGAGATATTATATGATTGAAAAAATAGCAATTTTTTACTATGTTATGAACGTAAAACTTTAAGGATATTTATATGCGAAATATTGCAGCAGCAATTTTATTTTTTGTTTTGTTAGTTATTGTAGGGGTAGCCACATACTATCATATTGCCTGTGGACATGGAGATATGATAGGTATGTTTATAGTTACCGCTATGACGGCTTTAGGTACATGTGGTGTTACTGTTTTAAGTTTGTTTCCTTATGTGCCAAAAGATATTTTGGAACCAGAATTGTATGTACGAGAAGATGGACAAATTATGTTGCGTATCCACAATAAAACAGGCCACACCACCTATATAGGAAGCGACAGACATGATACGTCAATATTCAGGGAAGATTTCGCATTTTGGTATCCAGATGATGTGGAAATTACTTTTGACAACGCACATACTATTTACACGAATCCTGGGGACAACTTGGCTGTGCCACCATATTTGTCAATTTATTATCCGATAGATAAAAGAATGTTTGGGAAACATGATGTAACCAAAATAAAAATGCAAGTTAGAACCAGTTCAGGATATATATTTGATGTGAAGAACAATGTGGGGTGTCGAAAGAAGAATTTTACATAGGCAATTCAAGTTGTTCACGTAATACGTAAGTCCCGCGACCATGGGAAGATAAAACAGCCCCAGAATCTTTACTCATACTATAAAGTTTAAGGGT
>CADCAA010000035.1 GCA_902799285.1 uncultured Pseudomonadota bacterium | reverse complement strand
CTGTGGTAGATTGGATTCAAAATAAAAACGAGGATAGTGAACGCATTTGGTTGGCGGGCAATCAATTGGGCGCATGGTATGTTTTACAGGCTATGATGCGCCGGCCCGAGGTTTCTGGGTTCGTTTTGGTGTCGCCGGATACAACGGTTTCTGATTATGCGTTTTTGTCGCCACGTCCAAATCGCGGGTTGTTATTACAGGGTGCGGCCGAAGGCGATGATGCACGTGCTTTTGGTGCACATTTAACACATATCTTGAAAAAACAGGCGGAAATAGATTTAGAAACAATTTATGTAAAAAATGCGGATGCAAATTATTCTGCGCCGGCGGATTTACGCCAGATGTACAACGATTTCAAGGCATATGTTGGCCGCGAAGACACGGATACTAAATTGTTATAGGTTTTATCAATATGGATGAAAATTCAAGATTTTTTGACCCAAATATTCCGGATGAATTGGCGACATCTATACGGCCAAAGGTTTTGGCTGATTTTATCGGGCACGAGTCGTTAAAACAAAATTTATCTGTGTTTATTGCCGGTGCAAAATCCAGGGCCGAGGCGATGGACCATGTTTTATTATATGGACCACCGGGATTGGGTAAAACAACATTGGCGCATATTATTGCAAATGAATTGGGGACAAATTTTCGCGCGACTGCGGCACCAATGTTGACCAAACAAGGCGATTTGGCGGCAATATTGACGGCGTTGGAACCGATGGATGTTTTGTTTATTGATGAAATTCATCGTTTGCCGACCTCGATTGAGGAAGTTTTATATTCTGCGATGGAAGATTTCAAATTGGACATTATGCTGGGCGAAGGTCCGTCTGCAAAAAGTGTTCGTATTGATTTGCCACCGTTTACTTTGGTTGGCGCAACAACGCGGACGGGGTTGTTGTCAAATCCGCTGCGTGAACGGTTTGGAATTGATTTGCGGTTGTCTTTCTATTCGCCGGATGATTTGGCCAAAATTATTATGCGCAGTGCGAATATATTAGGTATGCCGATTGACGCGGATGGTGCATTAATGTTGGCAAAAAGTGCACGTGGAACGCCGCGTATTGCAAATCGTTTGTTAAAGCGGGCGCGTGATTTTGCGTCGGCTGTGCATTCTGGGACAATTACGGCCGATATTATAAAAACCACCCTATTCCAGTTGCATATTGATGAATCTGGGCTGGATGCGATTGACCGTGATTATATGATGACAATTATAAATCATTATGCGGGTGGCCCGGTTGGAATTGATAATTTGGCGGCGGCATTGTCTGAACCCGCAGATACTATCGAAGATGTAATTGAACCGTATTTGATGCAGTTAGGATTTATTCAACGGACGCCGCGCGGTCGTATAGTGACCGATATGGGCTATAAACATTTGGGTTTGGAAAAATAATGTCAGATTCAAAAAAATTGGTTGATTTCATCACCGTGTCTGAACGATTGGAGTGTGAGCCTCGGTTGACCCATATGTCCGATGGAAAAAATCAGACGGTGGCGTCGCATTCTTGGAATATGGCCAATATGGCTATTGCGTTGTATCCGTATTTAGAAACGCATGTAGATATGGCCCGTGTGTTGCAATTGTGTATTTTGCATGATTTGCCCGAGGCAGTAGCGCACGATGTTCCATTGCACCAACAGACCGCGTCCGTAAAAAAACAAAAGCATAATGACGAACAAAAAGCAATTCAGATGTTTGATGATTTGTTGAATGATAAAAATATTCGTTCTTTGTTTGACGAGTACGAGGCACGACAAACACCTGAATCACGGCTTGTAAAATTACTGGATATATTAGATACGGGTGTTTCGCATCTGTGTGCGCATGATTTATCTTATGTTGGGACATATAATGATAACTTTTATTGGAAATTATTTTTTTCAAAAGAATTTGCCGATAGTTTTGATGTTGAGCCAATCTTGAAAAAAGTGTATAATGAAATTCGTGATCGTGTTGCAAAACGTTTGAAACAAGAACAAGGAATAGATGTAGAAATATTTTATAATTAAGGTTGTTAGTATGAAAACACATAAATTTCCTTTTACAGTTGCCTATGCCGATACAGATGCGTTTGGTATTGCGTATCATGCGCGTTTTATTGAAATGGCGGAACGTGCGCGTATGAATTGGTCGCATGATGTGAAATATCCCGACGGTGATGCCGGGTTTGTTGTGCGTCAGTTGGATATTAAATATATGATACCGTTATTACCGGGCGATGATATTACAATTGAAACAACGCCAACAAATATTGGTGCGGCGTCGGTCAAAATCGAACAGAAATTTATGCGTGGCGCGGATGTCTGTGCCATTATGCATATAACAATTGCATATTTGGGTGCGGGTTTGCGGCCCAAGGCTATACCGGAATCTGTGTTAAAATTTTTTAAGTAAAAAATAAATAAAAAAAAGGAAGGGAAATGACAAATAATTTTTCGTTGTTGAATTTGTTTACTGGCGATTTGATGACTTTGGTTGTGTCGCTGTTGTTGGTTGTTTTAAGTGTTTTGTCTTGGGCGGTTATCATTGAAAAATATCGTTTGTGGAAAATGGTGCGGCATAATCCGGTGAAAATAAAGCCCGGCGATAACCTGGATACGATTGTTGACAAACTGATTCGTCCATTTGATAAGAATTTGTGGTTTCTATCTATGGTGTCGTATGTGTCGCCGTTCATTGGTTTGTTTGGAACTGTGTGGGGCGTAATGGATTCTTTTGCGTCGATTGGTATTAACCAATCGGTCAGCATTGGTGTTATTGCACCAGGATTGGCAACGGCATTGGGGACGACTGCGTTGGGATTGATTGCGGCAATACCTGCGGCGATTGCGTATCAATATTATGCTAAACGAGCGGATGATTTGTATAATCGTTTGGATGAAAATCGCACTGAATTAAAGGCGCAACACAAATAAATATAAAGGGTTTGCTATGCAACGCAGAACAAGAAAATTTGACGCGGGTATATCGTTGACGCCTATGATTGATGTTATGACGACATTGTTGGCGGTGTTTATGGTGACAACACCGATGATGACGTCGGGCATTGATTTGGATTTGCCACGTGCAGGACATTCGGCCATGACTGGGAATGACCATGCAATACAAATCAGTGTTGATTCCGCGGGACGTTATTATTTGGCACACGACGCGATGCCTTTGGATGATGTGGTGCGGCGCGCGGCGGCCATGCGCACAGAAAACCCAAATTTAACCATTATGATCAGTGGCGACACGCGTGCGGACTATGGCGCAGTAATGCGTGCCATGGGCCGGTTAAAGGATGCGGGTTTTCAAAAGGTTGGTTTGCGCACACAAATTGATAATAAATAAATGAAAAATAAATTACGACAATTTTATTCGGAAAATATTTTATTGTCACTGGCGGGACATTTGGTGTTGGTTGTTGTCCTGATAACGTCGGTTGCAATATTTATGAATCGTGCGGAAATGGTGACGCCTGACCGGATTCAGATTATGGAAATCGATTTATCAAATGTGAAAATCACCGGGGACGAAACAAAACTGTATAACACTGATGCGCCAAAGGCTAAAAACGATATAACGCCACGGGACGAACCGAAATCCGCGCCACCCCCGGAACCGGTTGCCGCAAAAGATAACAAATCGGTGGATTCTTTTGTTGATGACGATGTGGCTAAAAAAACACAGAAAACTGCGGATAATCCAAAAAAATCGGATGCGCCGGACATAAATGCACCAAAAAAGAAAACCGTCGTGCGCGTTAATCGCGAGGTTTTATCACTGGACAGAACAATGACTATATCGGTGGTTGATGCGTTGCGCGTTGCGATGACGCGGTGTTGGGTAATTGATACAAGTCGCCCGGATTTGGCGGATATTCGTGCGGTTGCACACCTGAAAATGCGGCCAAATGGAACGGTTCAGGATGTATGGTTTGAAAGTGCGGCGCGTGCCGATACCGACCCCACCTTTGCATATGTATTAGATACAGTTCGTGCGGCAATACGCACGTGTGAACCGTTTTCTATGTTGCCACGCAATGAGTATAGCAAATGGCAAAGTATACAATTAACCTTTTACCCGACATCGGGACGGGTTATGTAGGTGATAAATTATTCACAACTGCCCCGTCGGCTATGCCGCCACCCCTTCTTTCATAAAGACGGGGACACCGTGGTGCGTTGCACCACGGTAAAGAACAAGGGATTACGGTGTCAAATTTTTTTGTGGTTATTTTTGTTATTTTTTATTTGATTTAGTTTTGTGTAATGTTCTATGCTGAGATACAAGGGAAAGGATTTTGAGAGTTTTGTCACGTATTTTCTGCGGTTTTTTTGTCGCGCTGACATTAATGTTTGCGGGTGCGACTTCGTCGTTTGCGGGTGCGTTGGAGTGCGTTATGGCCGGCTATTACTGGACTGGCGAGCAATGCTGTTGGTTGTATTATCGTAACGTCAAGGGC
>CADCAA010000034.1 GCA_902799285.1 uncultured Pseudomonadota bacterium | reverse complement strand
TGGGGATATCGGTCGTGAATACAGCCTGAGTAATGAAACCGAGGTTGCAACGCCCGGTGACGAATTATCGAGCCAGCGAAGTGCGTATGCAGAATTGGCATATTCAATCAAAACGCGTAAGGAGCAATTGGGCCTGCGTCCGGGTATAGAGTCCGAGATAGAGATAAAATTGAACGATGTTGGGACGCCGTATATAGAAAGGACCGATGGTCTGTATAACGATGTGGGCAGTGGTGCCGGTGGAACATATGCGTCATTATATCGTGCAAAAATGGGCAACGAGGCCGACCAGGCAAAGATAGATGCGGATAAAGGAACGTCCAAGGCACGCGTTGTTGGTGGCGGTGTTGCTGCGGGTGTTGGTGCCGTTGGTGGCGCGGTTGGAAATATTTTGATAAATGGCGATAGTGCGGGTGGCGACGATGCGTCATTGGCTGATAAGGCCGCCAGTCTGTTTTTAGGAAAAAGCGACAATAAATCCTGGAAATATTTGAAAGTCGCGTCCATAGATGTCGATAAACATTGTAAATTGGACGGTGCCTCTGTTGTTAATGGAATTGTATCTGGGGATATAATGGCCAATTGCGGTGATGAATTAAAATCTAATGGTTGTCCAGAGAATATCGAATATTTTGAAAAAAGTGGAATTTGTACTGGTGAATTGGCAAGCAATGCAAAAAAATGCAAGTTATGTAAAGAGTTAAGCCAAAAATCAGCGGATTGCGTCCAGGAACTGGATAGTTATTGTAAAACCCAGGGTGTTGATAGGGCAAAACTGTTAAAGCAAAAAATGGGAATATAAATAATTAAAAACTCCGTCGAAATGACGGAGTTTTTTATTTTGTCTTTTATTATTACTTTGACAATTTGTGGATGACCAAACCGCTGCGCAGTTTTGGTTCAAACCAAGTTGTTTTTGGTGGCATAATATTGCCTGTATCTGCGATATCAATGATTTGTTTCATTGTGACCGGATACAATGCAAATGCTGCAACCATTTCGCCAGAATCAACGCGTTTTTGTAATTCGCCAAGACCACGAATTCCACCAACGAAATCAATACGGTTTGATGTGCGCAAATCGCCCAAGTTTAAGATTTTATCAAATACCAAATTCGATAACACTGTCACATCCAAAACACCGATTGGATCGTTGTCGTTGTATGTGCCAGGTTTTGCGGTTAATGAATACCAATGGCCGTTCAAATACATACCAAAGTTATGCAATGCGTTTGGTTTGTAAATCGATGTACCCATATCACGTACTTCAAAAGATTTTTCCAATTCAGCAATGAATTGTTCAGGTGATAATCCGTTCAAATCACGCACCACGCGGTTGTAATCAATCACGTGCAATTGTGATGCCGGGAAAATCACAGCCAAGAAATAATTGTATTCTTCATTGCCTGTGTGGTTCGGATTGTTTTCACGTTTTTCCGCACCAACGCGTGCCGCGGCGGCCGTACGATGGTGACCATCGGCAACATACATCGCAGGAATATTTTTGAATATTTCAGTAATGCGTGCATTTGTTGCGTCGTCATCGATTTTCCAGAATGTATGACCGAAACCATCTTCGGCAACGAAATCGTATTCTGGGGCGTGATTTGCAATCCAATCAGAAACCAATTTATTCATTTCGGGGACGTCAGGATACGCAAAGAACACAGGTTCCAAATTTGCGTCCTGGATGCGGACGTGAATCATACGGTCATCTTCTTTTTCTTTACGTGTTAATTCGTGTTTTTTAATTTTGCCAGACATATAGTCATCAACGTTGGCGGCAGCGACCAAACCATATTGTGTGCGACCATCCATTGTTTGGGCATAGATGTAATACATCTCGCGGTCATCTTGTTTTAACCACCCGCGTGATTGCCACAATTTGAAGTTTTCAACGGCTTTGTCATATGTTCTTTGTTCGTGTTCGCCAGCAATTGGATCAAAATCGATTTCTGGTTTAATAATGTGCAGTAATGATTTTTCGCCGGCCTCGGCCTTGGCCTCGGCAGAGTTCAAAACGTCATATGGACGGGATGCAACCTCGGCGGCTAGTTCTTTTGGTGGACGAACACCCGCAAATGGTTTTATTTTCATATTATTTTCTCCATGTTAATTTTGTTTCGTGTTAAAACGGTTTTCATTATAGTCATGAAAAAAATAAAACGCAAATTTTATTCTTGGGCGGCGATTTGAATTTGAACAGGTATGATTGTTTCACGTTTCACGTCGTCCAGGGGACCCGATTGAAATGGGACTGTTTCAAAATTAATGTTGTTCATATCGATTTTGCGTAATGTGCGATTATACATTGTATGATAGTAAACAGTTTTGTTTTTCAGGTCACTGGCAATTGTCCATTGGGTTGCAGATGGCATTTTAACGGGCTCGCGCCCCGGGGCAAATGCGGTGCCAAATGGAACATCAAAATTGTTTAAGATATGAAATGCTTGATTGATTGTGTTTGGACCGTCAGGTTGTTCGATTGTCATATTGCTGAAAAATGCGGCGCGGACAAAACGGGATGGGGACGAAAAGTCGCCGGGCAGGCCCAGTAATCCTGTGCCGCCACTGAAAGATTTTAATGTGTCTGGTCCCAGTTGCATCTGCTCGGCTGTGCCTGATTTTAAATTTACGTAATTGTTCAGGTTTGTATGGTGCCAATCAAAACCTGGGGAATTTGTGATTGTGCCGATTTCGTCTTCGTGAAATGTTGGAATGCCGTTCACTATTTCCATAACAACGACGCGGCCGCCGGGTTCGGTGATGCGCCAATGGACGGTTGATGCGCCAGGTTCGGTTCCCACTATGCGGACGTTGTTGATGTTTGCGCGGACTTCGTCAATAGATGAAAAGTTTGCTAAAATCCATGACACGACTTGGACATCGCTCAGTGTTATGTCGCGCATTGCTTCGTCATATTTTTGATATTTACCATAGTCTGGGAAATAGAACAGGGCGGCGTTTAATCCGGTCTCGTTCGTGCCATCAATGACGAATTCGGCGCGTTCTGCACCTAGTCCGACAAAGCCATAGCGGGATGTGAACTTTAACCCGTTTTGTGAACCGTCGGGCAGTAATGATTGTTCGGTGTGGCCCCGTGGGATAATCATATAAATATTGTCTGTGGCGGCGCGAGCCCAATCGATTGTGCGGGCGGCGATTGTTGCACCATCACGCGCATGTAATGTGATTCCGGTGCAGGCAAGTGTTGGTGTTGATATTGTTGCGGCACATATTATGTATAAAAATTTTTTCATATAAAACTCCTTTGCTTGTTTATTGTGCCGCAAAGAGAGAGTTTTTTTGATAGGTTTCAAATCAAATGAAAATCGCCACAAAATCTGTGGCGATTGTTTTTTTATAATTTTGTCTTTACGAATCCCAGGAATTGTTTGAATTCAGACCATGTGTCATACACAAAACTGTCGATTACATTTGGACCATGTAAACTGATTGCATGGCGATAGCAATAGTATGTAAGACACGCAAACAGTAATGTGCATAAAATTCGCAACAGCGTCGATGTGCCGCCCATAACGCCATGAATTAAACAGCGAATACAGAATACTGCACACACAAAAGCCACTACCCACATAAATACAGAAGAGTTTAATATAATTGAAATAAATCCCATTTTTTATCCTTTTTTGTATATGGATATTGTAGCACGAAAGCCAGATAAAAACAAAAAATTTTTGAAATTAAAAAAGTATTTGCAAATGCAAGATTATAAATTATAATACGACGCATGCATTGGGGCATAGTTTAATGGTAGAACATCGGACTCTGACTCCGCTAGTGTTGGTTCGAATCCAGCTGCCCCAACCAAGAATTTAACCGGCCTTGTGCCGGTTTAATTATTGGTTTGTGGTGCGTTGGTTCGGTGCCATGGCAAACATAGTTTGCCCGGTTCGACTATGAGTTGATGTTTGCAAACAAAGTAAAGCAAACATCATACGAATGCCCCACAGGGCGAAAGCCCGAGGGAATCAGCTGCCCCAACCAAGATGTGCAACCGCCCAAAGTGGCGGTTTTTTGTTTGATTTGTAATAATTCTAGTGAGTTCGAATGTTAAAATAAAAAAAAGTGGCAATTTTTTGGCATTTTCGAACTCTTTGTGCTATAATTCCTAAAAAGGTTGTTTTATGAAAGAGACAATTGCCGTAGGGTTATTATCTGTTTATAGTGTCTTAGAATTTGTAGCCTATATACCACAGATAGTAAAAATATTAAAAACTAAACATGCGGATGATTTAAGTTTAACATCTTGGTTTGTTTGGATTGCCACAGATTTATCTTATCTGGGGTATATATTGTTGGAAACACCACAATTTGGGGTTATATTCATTGCTTTGCTGGATTTAGTTTTTATTATAACTGTATTTATGTTAACCATGTATTATCAAAAAAATAATACACGTAAGAAAGTTCGTCGTTAACACAAATATAATACTTTGACTTATTAATCTCTCGTCTAAATTCTATCAACTCGGCTCGCGAATTGTGCATCAAGTACAACCAAAAATTTAACTGCCCAAAGAGGCGGTTTGATTTTTTTTATTTTTTTTTATGCGGCTTTTTTGATACCGGATTTTACGTCCCTGATATATTTACGCAAATCATCAATTGGAACCAATGTGCCATCACGTTTTTGTGCAGACCAATAATCCCAACCGTTAAAACTGACACTGTGTTGTATGCGTGCCACCATTACGTGGATTGATGCCTTGCCATACAGTGTGTGTGCTAATTGCCCGTCGTGGGTAATCATAACGCGTTCGC
>CADCAA010000033.1 GCA_902799285.1 uncultured Pseudomonadota bacterium | reverse complement strand
TGTTGTGGCAGCCCGCACCGTGGAACTTATCGCTCACGTGGAGAAGTTCCGCAAGGAGCATGGAATCGCTCCTATCTCCTATGAGGTAGGAACTGAGGAAGTGCACGGCGGCCTTGCCGATGAAACTACCTTCGTGATGTATGAACTCTTCTCGGAAGATTTTTGGAATTCTACTTCCGGTTTTTACGATGTTGAATGGCGTGTAAGACCGGAATATGTAGATTATGCAACGATCGCGCATGAACTGACACATACGATCACGTTGAGACAATGTGATCTTACAACGATACTTGCAGAAGGAATCGCGCAGTACATGGGAGGGACCGTGGTCGATGCTCTGGCAGCGGATCATCCGTCGATTGCCGAATTTAAAGAAAACAGATATGATTTTGATTCACAAAACCGCTGATACTTTTTACATATTCGTCTGCAAAAAATGTATCGACCGCGTGCAATATCGCCGGCAGCGATCGAAAGTTTTGCGCCAATGGAATTTCACGAATTGTGCGATAATTGTTTTTTATTTGGGCCGATATATCATCGCGACTTTTGATAAATGCGGTTGCGTCCGCGCCCTGGAACCCATAGATTGATTGCTTTGTATCGCCCACAACAAACAGCGAACGCGGCATATCGGTTTTGTCACCATCGTTGAAAAAATCACCCGCCAACATATTAATTATATTCCACTGTAATGGGCCGGTATCTTGGGCCTCGTCCACCAGGATATGCGACAATTGGATATCCATTTGCGACAAAACCCAACCAAATGTTTCAGCATCTGAAAATAATTTTTGTGTGTATAAAATTAAATCTTCGAAATCCAATAAATTGCGTGCGCGCTTTGTATCCATATAATGTTTTGCAAATGCAGCCGACAAATCAAACAACGCAATCGTGTCATCAAACACGCGTTTATTTTCAAAATATTCGTTTAATTCAAAAACCCTGGATTGTTCCGCCGCCAGAAAATCATTTTTAGAAACATTATTATTTTTGCCACCGTCCAATGTTAGATATGCCGATTTATACGTATCAAAATCGATTTTATTTTCGATGTATTGTGTCGTTAAATCTATGATTTTATCGATGTATTTTTTGGGCGGCATTCCCCGGCAAATTTCAATGATTTTTTTTAGGTTTTCGACCGGGATTTTTGTCGACGGCACGTTATTGATTTGTAAAAAATCTGACGTTTTGTCAATGAAATATTTTCGAAAATTAACAATGTTTGTTATTTGAAAAAAATCGCGATAATGTTTAATCAAAATTTGCAACAAATCGTCAATCGCATACTCTGAAACACGGGTTATGATATGCGAAAAGGCCGCGTTGGTTTGTTCATCTTGGGGGTGAGATATCATATCGTTAAACGTATCCCACAACAGTGCCTGTTGATCGGCACCGGATATTAAATTCCATGCTGGGGACAGTTTAGCCTCAATCGGGAAACGACGCAAAATTTCCTCTGCAAAACCGTGTATGGTTTTTATTTTTAACATATCAGGGTTGTCGATATATGTGAAAAATATTTCACGCGCGTGTGCGACATCAGCATCCGACACCGGTTTATTTATCGCCACGCCATCCAACAATTCACGCAAATCATCGTCGCATACATTGGCCCAATTTTTCAGTTCGCGCAAAATACGATTGCGCATTTCGCCGGCCGCAGCGTTTGTATATGTTAAACACAAAATTCCAGATTTTTTAACATCAGGCGTTCGAAACAAAATACGCAATAAACGCTGAGTCAGGACACTGGTTTTTCCGGTGCCTGCGTTGGCCTGGACCCAAACGTTTTCATTTGGATTTGCGGCCATATCTTGGGATTCTGATAATTGCGTTTTTTTTACCATTTGTGTCGATTTATAGTCTTGCTTTCTGTGTTTTATTTTAGTATAAATTCAAGTGCACTGCAAGGGTATACTTAAAAAAACGGGGAGAAAAATGCCAATCACACAAGTTTTATTGATTGTTTTATGTTCCATTTGCTTTTTATTGTTGGTCGCGTTGGGCATATCTTTTACCATATCACGGCGTTCGCAAAAGGTTATGGAATCGCTGTTGACCATATTGACCCAGCCTGAACGTGCGCAAATCGCCGATGCATCACGTGTATTAAAGGTTATTTTGGCCGATGAAATTGCAAAAATCGATGCAAATTTTCGGTTTATTCAGGAAACACTGCAACAACAAATACATACCGCCCAAGAATTGCATCAACAACTGGGCGAACAAAACGATACACTGGTAAATACCGCAGATGAGGCAACCAAGAAAGTCGCCAATATGTCGCAACGTTTGGAAAATACCGTCGGCGGATTGCAAAGTATTGTTGAATCTGAATCATGGCATTATGTTGAAAATTCGGCGGATAAATTTACCGCTGCATTGGGCGAAACCCTGCATCAAATTGATACAACAACAAACGATGTAAATGAACGCGTGAATAATATTCAAACCCAGATGGCCGGCTGGCTGGAATCGGGCAAAGATTTGAATACTGAATTGAGTATGAATTTTGAAAATAATACCAACCAAATGAAATCTTTGACCGAAGAAACAAATGGGTTAAAGGATGGTTTGGGTGATTTAAGCAAATCTGTATCTGATGGTTTTGACAATATTAAAACGTCGGCCGCCGGGTACGAGGATGTATTGCGCACCAATGACAAATTTATGAATGATCATTTGGTAAAGTTAGATGCATACAGCAAGCAGGCAAAAAAGCAATTGGTGACCCAGGCGAATACTTTAACAAATACCGCCAATGTCGTGGCCAGCCAGGTACAATTGGCCGAATCATCAATCGATAAACAGACGCGCAAATTGACCGATGCGGTTGATACACTGATGACGTCGGCCACAACGACCGAGGCGTCTGTCCGCGGCGTTTCGAACGAGTTGGCCGGGTTGACTAATCACTTTAATGACGAAATCAAAGAGTTTGCAACCAATGTTGTGTCGGAAATCAAAACCGTGTCTGGTGTTGCAAATGTGACATTGGAAAATACAAAAAATGCCGCGAACGCGTTTTCAGAATCGGTCAAAACTATGGCGACCGGCGTGCGCGAGACGTTGATAGAAATGAATACGGCGCATACCCAATTGTCCGGCCAATCCCAGAATTTAATAAAATTGTCTGCGGATACAACGGCGCAATTGCAACCGCTGTCTGAATTGATTGAACGGTATTATGCCGCCCTGCCAGATTTGTCACGGACCTCACAGGAAACGAATGTTAATCTGAACAAGATTGTGATGAATTTGGATAAAAATATTGCGTTGATGAAGCAAACCGTATCTGAATCAACCGGCGCTATTTCGGAATCCGCAATTAAATTGGAGGATTTGGCCGGACAATCGCGTCAACAGATGATTGATTTAATGTCTGATTATGCCAAGGCCGTAAATACCATGCAGACACTAAACAAACAAATGATGGTTGCGCGCGCATCCGCACCGATGGATGCGATTAAATCCGCACCAGCCGCGGCCGTGGCAGCGGTATCGGGCGTTGATTTTCTGAAAAATATTGATTTTGGTAAATTGCATGAGTTATCTATGGATTTGACCAAGGCCGTTGGCGCAGAAATCCCGGATGTGGTTTGGAAAAAGTATCACGATGGGGATGCGACCATATTTTCAAAATGGCTGGCAAAAATGTTAAATGCGTCCGACAAAAAGCAAATTCGCGATTTGTTAAAATCTGATTCTATATTCCGGTCCCAGGCGTCGCAATTCGTTCGCGGATTTGACAAGATATTGGACGCCGCAAATCAAACTGATACGCCGGACAGCGTTAAGTCTAAATTATTAAAAACAGATGTTGGTAATATTTACACTCATTTGAAAGGTTAAATACAAACGCCCTTTTGGGCGTTTGTTTTATTTCAATTAATACAGGATTATTTATCTGGTGGCCTGGGTGACCAGGCGGATTAAATCCAAATTTGGTTTATCATCGCGGGGCATTGTCACATAATCAGGACGTATATTTGCATCAACAAAATCCCGCATTGTGCATGTATTTTGTTGGCGGACAGTTAAATCGTTTTTCATACACGCACGGTCACGCGCAATTGCAAAGTTATCCTGGTCCTGGGTTTTGAACCATGCAACCCGGAATTCGTATTGCGCGTCCAATTTGTGCGCCGTAAACCAATCCATTAATTCGCGGGTATAACGTGGCTGAATCACGTCATAGACCATATTTTGACCAATATGATTTTTTATTTCAAATTCGGGAATACCATACAGCCATTTTTTGTCGCCCGGTTGCCAAAACGCCCTATTCACCCACAGGTATGTTGCGAATTTTTCTGTTTCGAAATATTTTTCATCACGGAAATAGTATGATATGCCGTCAACCTCTTCGGCGCGGCGGGCGCGTGTGGTGGCGGAAATCAAATTATGAAAACCGTTCGGTATGGCATAGTTGTTAATAAATGTTGTTTTCCCTGTGCCTGATAAACCGTTGCAAAATAATAAAATGTTTTTGGACATAATACGCCTTTTTTTAATAGTAGATTTTGCCAAACCTGGATCCACAGGATTCTCTGACAAGAATCCTTTTCGACTTTGCTCAGGATGACACGGCAGAGCCGCGTCCGGTTTGGCTACATTTAATCTTCTTCCAAGAAACTGTGCAGTTTGCGGCGGCGCGTTGGGTGATTTAATTTCATCAATGCCTTTTGTTCGATTTGACGAATACGTTCACGGGTCACGCCGATGTATTCACCAACCTCTTCCAATGTGCATGTTTTGTTCGTACTCATACCGAAACGTTGACGCAGGACGGTTTCTTCCTTGGGGTCCAATTCGGACAAAATTTGCGTGACCGTTTCGTCCGCGATGATTTCAATGCGCGAACTGTCGTCTTCGGTGCCGACAGGCGCCTCTAACGATATTGGTTTCAGGTTAACCTTCATCGCCTTGTGGATTTTATCGACCGGCAAATAGATAATTTTGGATAATTCTTCGGCGGTTGGCGCGCGGCCGTATTTATGCATAAACTGGCGCGAAGCACGTTGGATTTTATGTATGTTATCAATCATATGCACAGGGATACGAATTGTGCGGGCCTGGTCGGCGATGCTGCGCGAAATACCTTGTTGAATCCAGTTCGTTGCATATGTTGAAAATTTATTGCCCAAACGATAGTCAAATTTATCCACAGCCTTCATCAAGCCGATGTTGCCATCTTGGACCAAATCGGAAAAGTCCAAACCCAATCCGCGGTTGCTGGATTTTTTTGCGAATTTAATAACCAAACGCAAGTTCGCCTCGATCATTTCACGTTTTGCACGGGCGGCCTCGGCCTGGCCACGACGAACCAGTTCCACGACCTTTTTATATTCAGATGTTGGTTGGCCGGTTTCGTTCGCAATGTTTGTAATATCGGCCTGGATTTTCAGGATGTCAGCCTCGTGCTTTTTGGCAAAGTTTGCCCACACGGGATTTTTATGTTTTTGTAATTTTTTAACCCAATTGCGGTTGATTTCGTTGCCGGTGTATTCGGCCAGAAAATCTTCGCGTTTAACCTTGTTCGCCATGGCCAAGCGCAGCAATTTACCCTCGAGCCCCATCAGCAATTGGTCGCGTTTGGTTAATTGTTCCAAAATTTCGGAAATACGATCGTCGTTCAAGCGAATCTTGCTGACGTTTTCGAATAATTCCAGGCGCATTTTATTGTATTTTTTCTCTAAATCCTCGTCCGGTTTATTGGATGTCAACAGGTTTGCCAAACGGTTGGCCTGTAATTTTTGCATACTGTTGAAAATGCGTTTGATTTTGCCGAACAAATCCAATATTGTTGGCATCAGCGATTCTTCCATTACCGGGATTGGCACGCCGGATGTTCCGCGGGGTGTATCCTCTTTTTTAACGCCATCTTCGTCCAAATCATCTTCGTCTTCGTCATCTTCGTCATCATCCATGGCGGATTCTTCCAGATCGTCCAAATCTTCGTCATCCAATTCGTCGACGTGTTCGACGCCCTTGGACTTTAATGTTTCAGATAATGCCGCCAATGATTTTTGTTCGGCGTCGGATGAATACATTACTTCCAAATTAATGATATAGCGCAGGCGGATATCTTCGTTTAATAATTGTTGATACCAATCCAACATCGCCTGGATTGTCATTGGACTTTCGCACAGGCCATAGACCATTAATCGGGATGCAGCCTCGATACGTTGGGCAATTGCAACCTCGCCTGCGGCGGTTAATAATTGCACCGTGCCAATTTGTTTCAAATATGATTGGACGGAATCCTGGACACCAAGCACCAAACTGCCGGTTTGGCTGCGTTCCAATTGTTTTGCATAATGGTCATAGTCATCGTCGTTGACGTCAACCTGTTCGGCTTCGGCATTTAGTAAATCGCGACTTTTGTCATTGGGAGCGTCATCGTCTTCTTCCTCGCGATAGTATCGATCCATATCTTTGGAAAAACTGTCAGATTCGACCAATTCCAGACCCAAATCTTGTTGAAAAAAGTCCATAACCTCGGCCTGTTCAGAGTCCGGAACTTCGTCCAGGGATGTAGCCTCGGCAAAATCTGTTTGTGAAAAATATCCGTTATCAATCGAAGAAAATGCCAATCTTTGCAGGTTTTCCGGCAACGATTCAACCAACATTTTTGTTGCGTCGTCCAATTTTCTAGTCATAAACAAACCTTTTTTGAATTAAAGTTTATTATTTGTTTTTTTGCGCTTTCTTTTGAGCCTTGTTAACTTCTTCTTTTAACACACCTTCGGAAATCAGGCCCAATGTAATTGGATTGCAAATTTTGATATCGCCATAATCCTTGTGTGTTTTATTACGCAACGAAGACACGGTTGGATTCGTACTGCGCATTAAACGGGCAACCTGGGCATCGGATAATTCAGGATAATTTTTCAAAATCCATAAAATACTGCCCATGCGGTTTTGACGATGTAATTTCGGAGTATAGCCGCCGCCACGTTTATTTTTTTCCTGGGCCATAACAATTGTTTCGCACAGCGTCAGACGGACGGTCGGGTCGGCCTCGGCCTCTGTGATATTTTCACGTGTCAATTGACCAGACAAGATTGGATCCAACCCTTGGATTTTATTACTTTCTGCGTCGGCAAGATTTTTAATTTCCAATTCGTGCATACCGCAGAAATCAGCGATTTGTTCAAACGTCAACGATGTGTTTTCAATCAACCACAACGCAGTAGATTTTGGCATATATGGGTAATTCATGAAAAATCCTTTTTGTAGCGCCATCAAATATAGCGCAAAAGTCCCTTGAATTCAAGCATTTTTTTTACTTTTTATAATGAAATTTTTCGGGGGCAAAAGTGTCGTTTTTTAACCCGCAATTTTTGCAATTGCGTGCGCATTGTCGCCCAGGTTTGCCCGTGAATTCATAACAACCCGAATATTCAATCCACAAACATAGCCATTACCCCGCCAGCCGTTCAGCAAAAATGACTTTACAATCGAATTTCCTTCGTTGATATCATTTACAACGATAATGTCGGTATTGCGATTTTGCGAAACACCCTTGATTTTGCGGGCATCAGGCGACATACAACAATCCAATTGAAAATCTGAAAAATCGGCCAAATTGCCCATTATGCGTTCGCATTCGGTTGCCAGCAATCGGCTATCGCAGGCGGTCGGATTTTTGATATTAAAATGGCCCGAATGATTCAAAAATGTGGCAATCGGTCGCGCAACATTTAATACATTGGTGTGTGCACAAAAATCCAATGCATTTTGTGTGATTTTCACCCTGTCCTGCAACGTTGGAAATTGATTTAATGCAGCATCCGTCACGATAAAATCAGTTAAATAGTTTGCCGCACCCGACGGTTTTTCAAAATAAAAACAATGACTTATAAAGTTTTTGTTTGGATTAAATTTTTTCAACACCATACGCAGAAAATCATCAGAATTTATCAGTTCTTTGACAATAATATCGTCGCGCCCCGCCCCATCAAATTTATAAAAATCATTAAAGTCAAACCATCTGTTTTCCGCATTATCGGCCGGAACAGTCATCAATTTGGTTTTATCATAAATATGGTAAATCATATGTATTTTTTCCTTTCGGTATGACGATACAACAAAAACTTTGCGATTGTAAAGCATAAAATGTTGACATTTTATATTTTTGTATTATATATTAAGTATAAACAAAAGGTGAGAGATATGAATTTTGCACCAAATGCCGACGAGGCATTACATTTTAGAAAGATTTGCACGCTAAGCGACAGGCGTTGGGTACGCTATGCGCCGGCATATGTGATTACAAACGAACCGTTACGTGCCGAGATGGCATTTATGCCAAAAAATTGCAACAATGCGTTGACGGTTGCTGCATCGGGCGACCATCCGTTCTTTTGTAAATTGCATGGCGCAAGGCATGTGACAACATTTGATATTACTTGCAATGCGAAATTGATGTCTGATATTAAAATCGCCGCTTTGCACGAATTAAACATTGGCGAATATTTCGATTTGTTAAAAAGTTTGCATACTGCGAAAAATCCGTTATTTGTACCAAATATGAATAAGATTATTCCGCATTTGCCGGCATTTGTTCAAAAATATATGGTTGACATGACCAAACACGGATTTTCTTTGTTTTCTGCAGGACGCGGCACAGAATCTTATATACCACGCAGTTTGCAGACGTCCGATTTCCAAGAATTAAAAACTTTGGTGAACGAACCTTTTGATTTTATTTGGTCTGATGCGGTAGATTTACAGTTGACCGAACATTATGATTTTATTCATTTGTCGAATATATCTGATTATTTGTCTTATGAGAAAATGGGACAGGTTTTAATCAATATGATAAACCATACCAATGTTGGCGGAACTATATTCGCAGAACAACAAAATCATCCAAACGCAGAATTATTGTTTCCCCAGGTTTCTGAAAAACTTTCTAATTGGAAATTGTTGTCCCGGGGCCGTATGAACGTTTTACAACGCATAAGATAACAAGGTAAAAATAATGCACGAACCAATACCAAAC
>CADCAA010000032.1 GCA_902799285.1 uncultured Pseudomonadota bacterium | reverse complement strand
ATTAAAGGCATTACAGGACGAAACAAACGAAATCCCCAGTGGTATTACCAAAACCGCATTTCCAACAACATTTAATGAATTATCATTGGCCGCAAAAAATGAAATAAAGCAACAGGGCTATGCCCCGTACAAGGATGCCAAGGCATACGTCCCATTGGATATACAAATAAATGACAAAGCATATAAAACCACGGCCGATGCCCAAAACGACGATTGCAAATCCGTGTACGCATGCCTGGGCCGTTTTAACAAGGCTGAAAAATCCGCCGAAACCGCCTGCGTCAACACATTACGCGCAAATAACAGTACAGACATAGAAAACCTTTGTCCCGATTTAATCACCGCATGGGGCCAATCCATTGTTGCGCCATGTTCTTGTACCCACGGTTTACGTTTTCGCAACAAATTGTTACAAGATATGGGCATACTGAGTATCAGCACATCAACCGCCACAGATACACCGGATATGGACGCACTAAACAAAGGTATATTGGAAAAATGTAACGAATGGGAAACAAAAAATGCCAAAGGCGGCACCGCCAAGGAAGAGGTTAAATCAGAAATCACAACCATCGGCAATGAACTTAAACGCAGATTATTGCAATTAAACGGCCTGATGTAAGTGCGGGGGAACACACACAATGAAAAAGTTTTTAGTTATTTTTGGGATATTTTGTTTGATAACAAACTGTTGTTATTCTGCACCGAATTTATCAAAAATAATCGACAATAATGAAATTAACGATGCTGGTTATCACGAACTACGTAATTGCAAACTGCAACGTAATACAGACCCCGACGAGGACAACTGGTTATTGGTGCCAGAAAAAGGAACATTAAAAGACTATGCCCCCGGATATAATGTAAACAATGGGGCATGCAGTGATTATGGCGATGACGACGTAATTTGTGTTGCAGGCTATTCAAAACACACGGATTTTAAAGAAAGGAAAAACACCTGTTACAAAGCATCCCGCAAAGATTGGATTACCATTGGTATAGGTAATGACAACTGGCATCTAGACGATCAGACACCATTACCGGACTGTCCACTTAATCCTTGGACAAAAGAAGGTGATACAAAAATTGCCGTATTCGTAGATAAAAACGACAAAATCATTACAAGTAAAGATGGTAGACCTGCACGTTCATTAAACACGAGTGGCAACAATGTCAGAGAAAACCCTTTTAATGCAAAATGTGTTGCATATATATGTCAAGATCCTATGGATGATACAGTTATAACATATGGTGAAGCAGATGGCTCTTGTCCCACAGGACCGACCACGCCCGACACGCCTGACACCCCGGACAACCCTGACAATCCGGACACCCCGGACAATCCTGATAACCCCGACGATCCAACACCAACACCGACACCAACCGATGTTAAACACACTGGTACCGTGGTGCCGTATATGGATGCATTAAAATCATGCGCCGGGAAATAAAAAATAATGCTGAAAAAAATATTTATTTTTTGTGCTTTATTTATTCCGACATTTGCGTTAGCTGCAAACGACACTTATTCCATTGATGATTTACTAAAACGCGATGCCAATGATACGCCATGCGCCCGCGAAATTTATGAACGCGCGTTATCCGATACCGCCAATATGATTGAAAACCCGGATGATGCTGCAACCGACGCAATTGATACATGGGCACACTATGCCTTTAACCAGGAAACCGTGATCCAGGCCGTACTGGATTGTCCCGAAATAAAAAAGATAACGGATGAAAACGAGGCTATAATATTCGAAACTGTTTCTTATACTTTTCCGCAAAATGGCCGTATGATTGAAATCAATTACGAAACAACAAAAAAAATTTTACAGCAAAAATTATTACTGGCGCAAAAGCATGATTTAACCCCCGGCGATATTAATCCCGATATTGTGGATGATGCATCCAACGGCGTCCTGTGGGTAAATGTTGATCCGGCATGGTACGCAATTTTGGTTGCCGAACACGGCAGTCTGGATGAATATGTTCAACCAAATCGCACAAATGTTTTATCATTAAAATTTATCGAAAATAATGTCGGCAAATTTTATCCACGCGACCATAATACTTGGCCGGCGAAAGCCAATTGCACATCAAAAACCGCATGGGCATTGGATTCCGATATGATAAATCGTGCGACAACACGGACCGTGGGCGGCGGTTCACCAAAATACACTCCTTCAACCGATGCAGAAAAAGAGCAGGCCGATGTCGCCAAAAGCAACGATTATTACGTCCTGGGCGATGGAAATCTAAGTTGGGTTATGTACGGCGAAATCGCCATAGATGTTATTGTTTCTGTTATATCATGGGGCGGATACGCCGTCGTCAAAGGCGTCTTGACCGCGGCACGTGGCGCACGCGCCTTTGCCAAGGCCACCAAAGCCATGAAGGCATTAAAATCATCTCGCAGTGTTGCCCGTTGGTTCAAAGCCAGCAATACCGCAAACGACATCGCGCACGCAATCAAAACTATCGATAAAATCGAGGATTCTTATACCGCAATAATACGTATTGAACGAAACACATCAAAAACACTGGCATCATTGACCCGCAAGCGTGAATTATTAAAGGCACGCAAGGCCGATCCAAAAATTATAAAAACCATCGAACAAGAATTAGAGGTTGCAACAAAACAGGCCAAGGCCGCCAAAGACGCCGCCGAAACCGCAACAAAAATGCGTAAAGCCCAAGAGGCAATTGATAAAGTCGATAACACAAAAAAGACTATTGCAAACCTGGAAAAAGAATTAAAACAAACAAAAGATAATCTGACAACTTTGCAAAAAAATAGCCAACTGTATCGCACTGAACAGGGCAAAATGACCCGATTGGAAAACAATCTGAAAGGGACAAAAAACCAACTGAAAACGGTCGAGAAAAATGCCGAAAAAGCAAAAACCGAAATTACACAATTAAAGAACACATATAACACGCAATTGGACGAATTGAAAAAAATTAATGCCGCGGATTTGAAAAACCTGGAAAAAACCAAAGATGTAAAAAGTTATCAGGAATTGGCAAAATCCAGACGTGAATTGGCGCACAATGTGTACCTGATACGCCAAGGCAAAGTCGCGTTCCAGGCCCAACGCGGATTATTGCCTGTGCGCGCTTTCCGGGCGGCAAAAGCACTGCGCAAAGGATTAAAAAGCGCAAAAAAAATGGACAAGGCCGTCAAAGTCGTTCGCGCAAATACCAGTGGTTTTTCCGCACGCGTCAACGATTGGCTATTCCACAATACTATGAAAAACATCACCGCGTTGTCCAAGGTTCCCGCAACACTCAGCACATTTAATGTCGTTGGCAAGGCCGCATTTGATATGTATGACGGAACATCTACTTCGACCGACAGTTTCACAAATAATATTGATATGAAACCATATTTATTGTTGGGTGCGGACAACCTGCCGGACTATGAAAACGAGGTTAATTACGGTATGTGGATATTCTGGGCTGGGTCATCAACGTCCGCCGCAGATGACGACGCCGCGTTTTTACAAGCCATGGATTTCGCCGACAAATTCCACCAAGATTTGATAGAAGTCCAAGACGAATACGACAACGCCGCATGCGATGTTGATATATATGTCGTGCGCCCAATCATCCGCAATCCTGGCACAGAAAACGAAGAATTGTATTACCTGTTTATGAACGACAAACCGTGGACAACCCACGATTTCAATAATATCAGTGCCGATACCGTCACACGTACCACGGACGCGGATGGCAACACCACATACACCGTCACAACACCATCCGGCGAAACACGGATGCAAAATTATTCCGACACAAACATCGTCACAACTGTTAATGCCGTTGCGGATAACACCTATGTCGCCCCCAGTGCCAACGGCGAAATGCAAATATCATCCACAAATGGCACAACCGGTGGTCGCGGAAAATTAAAATATACTGAACCGCCATACGACGGCAGCAAAATAGGTGGGGACTGTACCCCACCAACAAAATCGGGCGGCGATAATTTTACCAGTGCGATTTTAACCACCGGCCGATATAAAAAATACCCTGCATTTGAAAAGGCGATGATTACCAAATTCCGCACCGAAGGTGATTGTGGCAAACACCCCGACGATCCTGGTGGCTATACATGCTATGGCGTATCATCAAATTTTTTCCCCCAGGTGAAAAACAAAAACTTTTCCCGTGCCGATGCCGAAGATATCGCATACAACAGTTTTTGGCACAAATATAAAATCGACCAATTGCCTGACGCAATCAGCGGTGATGTGTTTATGGCATTGTGGGGCACGGGCAGTTTAAAAGAATCAGTTGGCGTTTTACAAAGATTACTGGGTATAAAACAAACAAATCGCATTGACCAAGAAACAATTAACGCCGCAAAAAATTATACCGGCGATTTACGAACACAATACCTGAACGAACGTGAAAAATTTTTCAAACGCGCTAATCCAACTTTCCGCAAAGGGTGGCTAAATGGGTTGGAATTATACCGTGCAAACGGATGCCACACCCGCGCACATAATTGATAGAAAATAAAGCATATTGATTTTATTCGCACTTTTAATGTATAATAAAATCAAAGGACAGGAAGCCATGAAAAAATTACTTATCATTGCCGCTTTGTTATACGTAAATTCTGCACCGGCATATCAAAAAATATCGTCCACCGAATTGGGTATTGGCGACGCAAAAAACCAAAACATTGTGGTTAAATGCACAACGCCCGCGGGTGGCATATCAAATCAAACTTGCGCGCTGCGTCGTTATGTAAAATGCAACGGCAATACGTGCTCGGGCTGGGACGTGTGGCGTGATTTACGAAACACAAATGATACTTATGCTGATTGGCAATCTGCGGCAAACGCATGTTGCCGCGCCATGGGATTAAGGTAAGAAAACACCGCCAAAACGGCGGTGTTTTTTTATTACACATACTAATGGCCTGCTACACGAAGCATCATAGATGCGAATTGTGGCCTGCCACACGAAGCATCATAGATGCGAAGTGTGATGGATGAGATTGGACTCGAACCAACGACCTCTTCGATGTGAACGAAGCGCTCTAACCAACTGAGCTACACATCCAAAACTGATGACTCTGCCACAAGAAACGCCACATATGCGAATTGTGGCCTGCCACACGAAGCGTCACAGACGCGAAGTGTGGTGGGGATAGTGGGACTTGAACCCACACGGTCGCAATGACCAAAGGATTTTAAGTCCTCAGCGTCTACCATTCCGCCATATCCCCAGAGAACTTTTTTATTTCAACCCATTGCCTCGTATGATGGCCCGCCACACGAAACCTTGGCTAATTGTGGCCTGCCACACGAAGCACCATAGGTGCAAAGTGTGGTGGAGCTGATGGGACTCAAACCCACGACCTCTACGATGCGAACGTAGCGCTCTATCAACTGAGCTACGACCCCAAAACTTTCACATATGGTGGGCATAAGAAGACTCGAACTTCCAAGGGTTGCCCCACTAGTACCTGAAACTAGCGCGTCTACCAATTCCGCCATATGCC
>CADCAA010000031.1 GCA_902799285.1 uncultured Pseudomonadota bacterium | reverse complement strand
ACCAACGTCGGCGACGAAGGCGGCTTTGCACCAAACTTTAATTCATGCGATATGGCATTATCAACAATCGTCGATGCAATTCGCGCGGCGGGATATAAACCGGGCGACGAAGTATCAATCGGTTTGGACGTTGCGGCATCTGAATTCTATCGCGATGGCGTATATAATTTCGAAGGCAAAAAATTAACATCGGACGACATGATAAAATTCTTTGCCGAATTGATAAAAAAATACCCAATTATTTCAATCGAAGACGCCCTGGCCGAGGAAGATTGGAACGGATGGCAAAAAATGACCGCCGAATTGGGCGATAAAATCCAACTGGTTGGCGACGATTTATTCGTCACAAATCCGATTCGTTTGAAAAAGGGTATTGAACGCAATGTTGCAAACGCCGTCTTGATTAAACTGAACCAAATCGGCAGTTTAACAGAAACTTTGCGCGCAATAAAAATGGCCCAGGATGCAAATTATGGTGTTGTTATTTCTCACCGCAGCGGCGAAACCGAGGATACAACCATCGCAGATTTGGCCGTTGCAACAAATGCCGGACAAATCAAAACCGGTTCTATGTCACGTTCGGATCGTATGACAAAATACAACCAACTGATACGCATCCAAGAAGAACTGGACAAAAACGCAAAATATGGTTTACAATAAAAACCAAAGAGTAAGCGGGGGACAAAAAACGTCCCCCTTTTTTGAAAAATGGACGCGGGTAATTTAATTTTTTTGCACCTGAAATACATATTGGCATGGGCCATAATAATTACGATTGTTTTGGCACCGGCATGGCTGGCCCGCCAAACCAAGAAAAACAAAAACACAATGGTTTGGGTTCGTATACACAGTTGGCTGTTGGGCTGGACCGGAATTGGATGGTTGATTGCGCTGTACCTGGCCGTCAAGAAATAATGCCAACCACGACTAATAATCCCACACCCCCAGAAATTAAATTTTATGAGATTATTGGAAGCGGTCGGTGTTTTGCAGTGTACAAATGGTACATAAAGAACGCCGACCGCGACAAGAATCCGTAAAATTCAATTTATGCTTGACTTATCAAGTTTTTTGTTCTAAATTATCCCCTGCTAATTAAAGGATTAATGATATGCCACGTATATGTGATGTTACTGGTAAAAAGACAACTGTTGGTCACAATGTGTCCCATTCGGAACGCAAGACTAAACGTACATTTTTGCCAAATTTACAAAAATTAAAGTTTCATAGCGACATATTGGGTCGCGACTTTGCATTGCGTATTTCGACCGCTGGTTTGCGTACTTTGACAAAACATGGCGGGTTGGACGCATATGTAATGGCAAAACCTGTATCTCGTTTAACAGATGAAATGGCTGCAATTAAACGCGCCATTGAAAAGAAAAACGGCAAAGGCGAAAAACCTGCAAAAAAACCTGTTCGCAAGGCAAATCGTTCTGCCCGTTTGGTTAAAAAAGTTTCCGCAAAAACTGCAAAATAATCACGCAGTTGCGGTAATGGCTCTGTGGCGGAACTGGTAGACGCGCTTGACTCAAAATCAAGTTCTGAAAGGAGTATCGGTTCGATTCCGATCAGAGCCACCAGAAATAAATAACACCCCTTGCGGGTGTTTTTTTCTATATTTTATGGTATAATCGCCACAAGAAGGATAAAAACTATGACACAGAAAAACATCGAAATCGAAAACGCATTACAAACCATTGATTTATTAAAACAATACGCCGTTGCAAAAACAGAACGCAACGAATTATTAAAACAAATGGATGTCATTGATGGTTTTGCCAACAGACTTTTAACACAAAAATATATCACCTCCAACGAATTGATACAAAAAATCGAACAAGCAATAACACTGGATAAATACAGACCAAAAAATATGCCTATCACCTTGTTCGCAATCAATAAAGGTTTGAATTATATAAATGGTGATTTCAGTACATTTGATTCAGAATTAAGCCAAATGTTCAAAAACAAAAAAAATCCAAATAAAATACGCGAACAATTCAAAGGCGGAATCGCAAACATACAAACATTGGCAAAACAATTTTCTGCGGATTGGATAGTTCGATTAAACAAACACAAAAAATTGGCCGACACGGCACGCAACACAACACCAGATAAAGCCGTCAGCACATACAACAAATTATTCAAAGCATTAACCGCTGATTTTTGCAAAGAATACGGTTGCAACATAAACAGCAAAGTTATCACAGATTGGGCAACATCCGATATAAAACCAACAACCGGATGGGATTACACAAACGGTTATGTTATACGTTTATACCGCATAAAGTTTTCAAAAACCATGTCTGAATCTGAAATAAAAAAACAAGTAGCCATATTCCGTAAAAATCCCAGCAAGTTTCCAAACGCGCGCAAAAAATATGCTGTTCGCATAAACATCACAAATATCAGAAAAAGACACCCAGAATCAACTGACTTTTTCTATAAAATGATAAGTGCTTTTGCACACGAAATGCATCATGCACTGGATCACGAAAAGCCACGTGCCGGCGCGTTGGGGCCACAAATTGAATTCATCGATACAAAAATATACACACCATATGAAAAAAACAAAAAGGCATACTTTGCTTCTGCAACAGAAACCAGTTCATATGAAATAGAACACGAATTAATCAAACAATTAAAAAGTATGAATTTCTAAATTCCCAATCTGTGCGACAATTTCATCATAAAGATAGATTCATTACCAAACACATCTGTATTATTTGGATTGACGCGATATATGAATCCCAGCGCACCATCTGTCCAATCGCCAAATTTATGACGATACGACGCGTTCAACCGATACTCACGAACACCCGGTGTTAAATCCAGCGCATATTCCCCGGCATCACGCATACTTAAATTATTATCATCATCAACAACAAAGTCCGCATACGAATAATACATTTTGCCCTCCGTCAATGCCAACGGCATAGACACGGCCAAATCAAAATTCCCAAACCTCAACGCACCCGCAAATGCATTTGATTTTAATGTCGATACAGAATTAATAACACCCGCCGCCACATCACCTGGATTTGTCCATGCAAATGTTCCACGCAATACAAAATCAACATCATCCGTTATTTCATACCCTATCTTGGCATCAACATAATTCGTATCCGCACCGACCATACCAAACACGCCACCAAAACCGGCCCCTAACACAGTATTCGATTCGTGCATGGTCCCAAACGATGACATAACCGATAATTTTTCACCATTAAACTTTAATCCCGATTCGGCGCCAACCGCATCGCCTAATTTTGCTGCAGCAAAATTATTGGATACCACCGGGTCATTTTCCAATAATCCATCGGTCGTAATCGCACCAACAAAACCACGACCGAACAAACCAAAACGACCATTATGCAAATCAAAACTTTGCGACAACGCATTTGACGCCAACGATAACACAGGATTGGAAAGTCCAGTAAACCGCCCCGCCCCATCAGTCAAATAATGTTGATATTCAGATTTAAAACCAAAATGTTCTGAATCATACGCCAAAGACAAATTATCCAATCCATTCATATTATCGTCATATAATCTTTCACTGCGCGCAAACCCAAAAGTTAAATTACCAACCTTTATACTGTCATCCACGTCGCGCGTTTTCAATTCTGCCAAAGTATCACCCATATACAATCCATGCGAACTTGCATCACCAAATTTCAATTCAGCATGCCATACACGTGGCAAACTAATATCACCATCAATCGATGTCAAAGTATCATAAACAGATACAGGTATTGATGCCGAACGCAAACCAAACACACTGGACATACGCGTTGATGTATTTAACACAGATTGCCAATACGTATTACCATCCGACCCCACAATTTTTCCATTTGAATAATAATATACGGCATTATTCGGAGTTGTTGCCCTTTGCAAATTAATTAAACCATAACCAAACGTTTCTTTAAATCTACTCAAATATACATCACCAGTATAAGTATCCACCGAATCGGATATTGTATATTTTGATTTCAAATATGCGACCAAATCATCTGTAGTATAAAAATCGCCATTGGAATTTTTAGCCAAATATGGACCATCCGCAGTCAAAGCCAACAAATTAAATATTTGTTGATTTGACATATATGCAAAAGCCTTTTGTACATTTGCCACCGCACCAGCCATCGACGCAACCGCATATTCAGACCTGTCCCCAGGTGCCGCAAAACACCATGGATCAACCGCATCTGTCCCGACACCGGCAAATCCACACGCACGCGAACGATAATTCACATCACTATCCGTCCATTCGGACAAACGAATTTTGCCATAACCACTGCCGGTTCCATCACCATATCCAGAAACATTTGTCGCAGAACTTGTTCCAATACTGTGCTGTACCGCCACCACAGAAATAAAGTTTTTGTTAACTTTCGATGAATAAACAACAGGCACATAATTTTCAAATGTTGCATTTTGCACATTTGATGATGCCGTTGTATCATACCCACCAACAGAATTTATAATTACAGGTGAATCATTATTATAACGCGAAAACAATTTATCATCTGCGTATTCAGATTGACCTGTGGCATAATAATTATCAACAAACCCCACAAACTGGGTCACCATATCTGTGGTTGAAAAATCATCTATCGTTTCATATGACGCATTTACCGAATTTGCATTTTGTTTTACATTTGCAATAACACCCGGTGTATCAGACAACCCCACTGCATTATATATCGCCTGGTAATTATTTTCCGTATTCCCAGTCCGAAACACAGCCAACCGACCATTTGGCACAAAACCATACAAATCAGCCTGATCAGACGCCCTATCACCAACCCAACCAGCAACAATCTTGGCCGCATTATTATCAATATTTGCCGCAGCCGTATCATTCACAATTGTCCCTGTCCCAGACAAATCAAAAACACTTTGCTGTTGCTCAACCCACGAACAAGTTGAATCCTCACACTGTTGCACAAAATTAGCGTATTTACTTAATGTTTTTACCTCGCCATTAACACTCAACGCGTATTCTATACCACCATGCGACAAAGACCCGACTGGATTTATTCCATTTTCCGTAATCAATGCCACAATCGCAGGCAAACCACCATCAACATCAGCCGCCACCCCAGACATCACCAACGGATTATTCGTTGTTTCATTTCTAAAAATCCTCTGGCCATTATAACGATTAGCAAACAAATTATACCCATGCGAAATCAACAAATAATTTTGCATATAACTGGGGTCAGTTGTGGCAAGATTTTTCAAATAATTAAAATCGTTTTGCCTAATTGACGCCTGGCCCATCCATGTATCAGCACTGACCACCGCAGATGTATTTATCGACCCATTTGGATTTAAATACGCCGGACTGTACGGAACCGTCAAAGAAGCCGTCAACCCATCACCACTGGACGAACCACCACTGGAATGCCCCCCAGAATTTCCGCTGCCACTGTCATTACCATTATCACCATCAAATGCATCAGTCGCCCACAACAAACCTGCAACCACCACTGCGGCACCGGCAACACCCAACACCAATTTGTGTGTCGAAGAAAGCCCAGAAAACACACCGGATTCAGATGCCGGATTTGTACGTGCCCTGTAATTTTTTATTTGCCTGTCGCATTGCGAAGCGTCCGCACCATACATTTGTAAAACCTGGACCGCACGGATATCATTATTCATCACAGCCGTGCAAACCACAGAAATTCCCGTTGAATCAACATAATTTACATCGGCACCACTATTAATCAAATTTTGAACTAACCGAGTATTACCATTACGCGCCGCAGACAACAATTGCGCCGCCATATTAAAATCAGCACCGCCCGCGGCATATGCACCACACGGGAAAGCATATAAAACACCCAATAAAAATCGATTAAACTTCGCCAATCTCTCTCTTTTTTTGTCCTCTTGAATTAATGCTAACACATATCAGAAAACCAAGTCCAGGAAAAAACTTTCAACCAAATAAAAAAATCGCCGTGTTTTACACACGACGATTAAATAATTATCTTTCGTTAATAACCTTGTAACACCAAACAGTCGTCACAGGTTTCTTTTGCTTTCGCGACTGTTGATCTGGACAAACAGTATCATGCACAACCATAACAACGGTATCACGTGATGCTGGCCGTGGCACAGGCTTGTACGCAACAGTATCGCGTGGTGCCATCGGTCTTGATGCCGGTTTTTGTTTGCCACAATCGCAACAACTATCAACCTTTTCTAAAATTTCATCGGCCGTTTTTTGAACATTATCGACCTTTTTTTCCGTTCTTTGCGCAACCGTATGAGTCGCAGCCACATACGCCTTGACAGTATCGGCATCC
>CADCAA010000030.1 GCA_902799285.1 uncultured Pseudomonadota bacterium | reverse complement strand
ATTTTTTGTAAATGCGGTCGTCCAAAATACATTATCTTCGTATACCAAGCCATCAGGAAATCTTATATTGTTTTTTAATATAAATTCTGCCTTGTATAATGTCAGGCATGACGAAACAGCCATTTCATGCATAAAATCAAAGCAATCTGTGTATGTAAATACAGTTTTGTTCCAATTAGATGGCAAATAAGTAAAATTCCAATATTCATTTTGTTGCATAACATTATTATTACCATCATTAAAATTATTGCCACTGAATGCCAACATATCCAAATCGTGTTGTGTGGCATAGTTGTATAGTTTTTCTAATGCGTCCGGCACCAGATAATCATCAGCGTCAACAAAACTACAATATTTGCCACGCATAATTTTAAATGCATTGTTCCGACTGGTTGCGAGTCCAAGGTTTGTTTGTTGATTTATAATTTTTATTCGTGAATCTTTTTTGGCATATTTTTGTAAAATATCCATAGAGCTATCTGTTGAACCATCATTGATACAAATTATTTCAATATCTTTTAATGTTTGGTTTACTATGGAATCCAGACATTGCGATAAATACTTTTCTGTGTTATATGCAGATATAATTACAGACATTTTTATTGGGGTTATATTTGCATATTGTGGCAACATATAACTATTTTCAATTGTTCTGACCAATTCCAAATTCACAGCATTTAACATATCAGTTAACAATTTGTCATCCATAGGCAATAACTTAAACGCATTTGATATCAACCAATCGTTGTGCAGTTTATATTTTGCATATTGAAAATGCATTTTTGTTAAACCATAACGTTCTGAAAATTGTAATATTGTTGTTATAGCCTTTACAATATCTCGAGAAATTTGCAACGACCATTTAATATCTTTGTATCCGACACGATAAACATATGTGGCGCGTTTTAAAGCATAAAATTTCTTTGCTAATGTCATTGTTTTGATAAAAAACACAGGGTCTTCATAACGTGTATATTCCGGAAATAATATGTTGTTTTTATGAATAAACTCGCGATTATAAATAAAACGAGTAAAGCCATAATCGTATTGATAATCAATATAATCTATCCAGCCATTTTTACTGAAAACATAACCAGCATCAATTTCTTTGGGGTTTGTTATTAATTGTCCTTTTTTATTAAAATTCATGGAGCCACCACAAATAATAGCAGAATGTTTTTGCGCATTCACATAAACATCTTTTAATACATCTGAATCAGGATATGTATCATCAGAGTCCATAAATGCAAGAAATTCGCCTTTCGCGTTTTTTATACCAACATTTTTTGTAAATGCGGCCCCTCGATTTTTTTGGGTTATAACGGTGATACGATTATCTTTTGCTGCGTACTCTTTTAGAATATCTAGCGAAGAATCAGTAGAACCGTCGTCAACGCAGATAATTTCTATTTCGCGCAAGGTTTGATTTATAACACTGTCCAAACATTCACGCAAATATTGTTCAACATTGTACACCGGTATAATTACAGACACCTTTGGGGTATAATCAATCTTGTTTTGCACCAATATTTTGGCGGTTGTATCCGTATCGCCCGCAGCATTTTTTACCGTTATCGTCTTTGGCAATTTGGTCGATTTTTTGATAGTTTTATCGGTCGTTTTAACTGATTTTTTCGTCGTTTTTTTAACTTGTTTTGCCATGATACAACCCCTGTTTATTTACTTTTTTTTATTTCGCGAATTTTGTCTTTTAATCTGTGATGTTTTTCATGTACACGTATTGGGTATTCCCATGTGCGTTTTACCTTTGATTTTATTAAAGCACCCATATGTTTAAAAAAATGGACCAAGAAATTCTCACTTTTGAAACAAGATTGAAACATTTTAAAATCATCCTTCATTATTTGTTTTGCTTGCGCACGAAATTTTTTTGCATCCTGAGACGAACAACACGAGTTTTCCCATTTTATATTGTGTTTGATTTTATTATTCAGAACATCCAATAAATTGTGCAATTTATTATCAATCAGGTGTTGCTTGATGTAATAGTATGCGTAAATTATATTTATTGCTGTTTTTCCACGGGCGCTTGACACCTGGGTATTTGATTGATAACGATAATGCACAAATACTTTATCAATAATCGATATTTTGTTCGCCAATGATAATGCAGAAAATTCCATACCTATATCATTACATGTGTGCAATCCTTGGAAATACAGGTTATTTTTGATTACAAATTCCCGACTGTACAGTTTTGTCCATGCAGCCGCATTTGTGAAATCATAGAGTCTGGTATGTAAATCGTTTTTATTAAATACAGCTTTATTTTGTGGGATAATATCCGGATATAAAAAACGCTGTATTTGATAAGTTTTAGTAATATCGTTATACATATCTGCATCACAAACACATATATCCAATCCCAATTTTGCGGATTTTGCGTACATTTCCGCCAACATATTTGGTTCAAAAAAATCGTCGCTGTCCAAGAAAGACAGGTATTCGCCGCGGGCGACCGCCAATCCCGCATTACGCGCAACACCGGCATACTGGTTTTCCTGGGTTATTACAGTAATACGGTTATCTTTTGCCGCGTATTCCTGCAATATTTTCAACGAGTCGTCGGTTGAACCATCGTCAACACAAATTATTTCAATTTCACGCAGGGTTTGATTTATAATACTGTCCAAACATTCGCGCAGATATTTTTCAACATTATATACCGGAATAATTACTGACACCCGTGGTGTGTATTTTATATGATTTTGCACCAATATTTTGGCGGTTGTATCCGCATCACCTGCGGCATTTTTTACCGTTATAATTTTTGACGATTTTGTTGTTTTTTTGACCGCTTTATTGGTTGTTTTCACCATAACACTGTCCCCTTTATATATACAATCCGCCATCATAATCCCATGGTGCCGCATTGGACCATAAAATGCCCTGTTTTGTAATTGTCGCGGGATTGCCGGCGATTACGCATTTATCGGTTTTAGAAAAATCCGTGGCCAGAACAGCACCATATCCAACGATGCAACCATTACCGATTTTTGCGTGTTTCAAAAAGCATACATTTTGGCAAATCCAATTATTATTCCCAATCGTTATATTGCCGCCAGTATTTGTGACGGATTTATTGGTTGGATTTATAACACTGTGCCCTTCGCCAGCCCAAAGAACAATGCCGTCACTGAACAAATTATTGTTACCAATATTAAAGGTTGTTTTTCCAGAGCAATATAAATATACGGTTGACCCGCATATATAATTATTGTTGCCGATAACCGCATGACCGTTTTTGCCCTGGACGGTTATGGTCATACACAACATATTATTTTCGCCAATTTCTATATTTATTGAATTCGCACTATGAAAATTTAATTTTATACAGGAACCCGGTCTTTGGTTCGCAGCAATGACAATTTTATTACCACAGGTATTCAAATGTGTTTGTATGTATAAAAATTTTGGAACCCGCAACGGATTGATTGTTTTTCGACCATCGCCGGTTAACACAACCAAATCATTACCTTTGTAATAAAATCGCAACACCTGCAAAAAATTCCGCATTTTTTTGGATTTTATTGGCATAAATTGCAATAAATGATATAAAAATCTGTATATTTTTTTCATTGTTTATAACTTTATTCCGAATTTATTTGGTACACGGATAAATTCAGATGTTTTTAATCTTTTTGCGATATCATCATCCGTTAATAAATACATTTTTTTCAAAACCTGTTGCTTTTCTGGTATTTGGCCAAATGACGAATTATCTATCTTTTTTGTGATATTGCGACGAACATGCGTCATATGATGCATAACAATTTTCCCAAAAAAACACAGGCGCGACCGCGGTGATAATTTTATCCTGCGGGTTGGATCCAGCACACATGGCAATCCGTTCAAAAAGCCATTAAACGAAAAACGTTCCCCGTGATCAATTCTGCAAATAAATAACACGAAAAAATTTTCATAATCACGATATCGAATTGTTGGACTGAGATACGACACGATATTGCAAACGGTATGCGATAAATTTTTTTCAATAATTTCATTATACGCATTACGAAATTTGTCTGTGTCATAAAATTCATCCGTATCCATAGTTATAAAGTGTGTACATTTTGCCCGGCGCGCCGCACGCAGACCAACATTTCGTTTGTTTATTTCATTATACGATGGATTCAAACGCAAATCCGGTTCAAAAAATATAATTTCATCGATTAAACCTTTGGCCTGTAATTTCAAAAGCAATTTTTCCAGGCCGGGGTTACACGGCTGGCCATACCATGATAATTTCTGCCATACGACATTCACATAATCCGCCACAGGTCGTATTTGTTTTATTGATTGTTCCAATAATTCTTCACCATCCCAAACACTGTATGACACACCCAGTTTCGGGTTTTTGAATCTTTTTTGTCTTTTTGGCCCCCATGACAGTATTTTTATTCCCATAAACCAAATGTGAACACGGCCATTCAAACATTTTTCTATTTTAAATTTGAACATGTGGCTATCTCCATTTGATTTTTATGATTGGGATTAATTCGAATAGGTATACTTTGTTATTTTTGATTTTCAAAATGGGCAGACCGAACAGGCGGAGCCTGAACATTGTGTTTGGCGACATTTTTTTGAATTCATCATATAACGCCGGGTGTTTATCGCGATATTCCAAGTATATTGCGCGACGTGCGGATTCGCGTTTATCATTTTGGGTGCAAGACGTATTGTCGCCGGTCCAACGATAACGAACCAAAACCGATTGAATATTATAAAAATGTGTCACGTCCGCCAGGCGCGCCCACAGACGATAATCTTCAGCCGGGGTATAATATTCTTCATATTCTATGTTATTATTGGTAAGTATCGATTTGCGTATCATGGCCGCCGTGTGCGCCATATAGCAACCGTCACAGGTCATCACACGGATATCCGTATCGGATTCCGGCGTTTTCCAGACGTTATTGTCGGTACCAAAATATTCCAGCCAACCACTGACCACGCCAACATACGGATGGGTGTCCAGATATGCCACTTGCTGTTCTAAACGTGTCGGCACAGATATATCATCATGGTCAAAAATCGCCAAATATTCACCCATCGCCATTTTCAGCAATTTGTTGCGAGATGGTGTTATGCCCATATTTTTTTCATTTTTGGCATACTTTATGCGTTTGTCGCGCTTTGCGTATTCAAGGATGATTTTTTCAATTTCTTTATTGTCGGGGCTATCGTTTAAAATTAAAAATTCAAAGTCCCGAAACGTCTGATTCAATATGGATTCAATCATTTCCCGCAAGTGCGCCGGGTTTGTATTATAAATTGGTGTTAAAACAGATACTTTTGGTTTTTTATTTGGCATTGCTGTTTTCCCCCTTGGGATTTTATTGATTATTTGTTCAGATTAGGACAAATGCAACAAAAAAGCAACCGTTAAAATGTTTTTTATAGTGGCGTGATTGGGGATTTTGTGTGATTGGCGGCAGAAATTGAATTTTTTCTTGCATTTTGATTTTTTTTATGTCAAAATTAGCCCCGAACTTGTAAAAAATACGGGTTTCAATGGAGCCATAGCTCAGCTGGCTAGAGCAACTGACTTTTAATCAGTGGGTCCAGGGTTCGAATCCCTGTGGCTCCACCAAAAATATACCCCCGCCTTTGTGCGGGGGTGTGTTTTTGTGGCGACACAGTTGGATGAGAACCCCTGGGGGAGCGCAGCAACCGGTTCGACAATGAGTAGATTTTGCAAGCGAAAGCGTCGCAAAATCGTCACGAATGCCCCGCAGGTACGAAGTGCCGAGGGAATCCCTGTGGCTTTAATTATTTATCACAACTGCCCCACCAACTTCGTTGGTCCCCCCTTCTTCCATGAAGACGGGGACACCGTGTGGTGACACATGATTGGTTTGAAATAGTCGGCAATATTTATATTGCCGGTCGGGTTCGATTGCGAAGCAGAAAGGGGCCCACGAGTGAAACGAGTGGGAATTACAATCCCTGTGGCGCCACCATCCGTCTCTGCAAAGCAGAGCCGCGACTGGAGGGGAATACCACCCCCCGGGTAAGTGGAATTTTTTATTGTCGACACTTGAATTTTTGTCAAAAAATACTATAATTATATGATGTGGTGAGTGGGTTATCGCATCGGAACCCAAGGAGTGTGTCATGGCTATGAATATGAAGGAATTTTTAACATTATATTTCCAGCAGTTGCATTTCAACAAAATGCCCAGTGCGGTGCGTGACAGATTTAATGAATACGTTGCGAATAAAAACCTGACCGGCGACATGAAAATGTGGCGCGACAAGTTGATGAATCCGGATGGTTCAAAAAAAGATGTGCCGGCCGCGGGNNNAGTCCTGCAAAGCACCTTTATCCAAATTCAAAATGACGAAGAAATGATAAAAGAAAAAAAAGTCCGGGATTTTATCGATAAATTCGCCGATGTTATTGATACCGATAATGCCATAGAATACGAGGCGGACGCCACAGCGCAAGATGAATGTGATAAATTGGCACGTTTATTAGAGAACAAAAACAATAATGATGCGCGTCATTTGGTTGGTGGTATACTGCGCAATCGAACAGGTGGCAGTATCAAACTGGACGATTTTATCAAAGGTCTGAACGATAAAAAATACAATACCGACCCTGAATTCCAAGGGGCTTTGTTGGACGTTTTATATGGAATTGTGAACGACAAAGAAAACAAGGCATTATTCCACGGCGTTGAATTGGATGATATTTTGGATGGCTTTGTTGAACGCGATGTGTCACCATACAGAATTAACAATTTACAATCCAAATACACGAATATCTTGGACGGTATTTACGGAAATAAAAAGGTTTTAGAGGCGTTTCAAAAATATGACGGTGGCAAAATTACCGGTCCATTGGCTACGGCACGCAAAACCGTTGCGTACGACGATAAAGATTCAAAAAGTTTTATTCCTGAAAAAATCAAAGATAAAAAGAATGTTCGTCAATGGGTTGCCAAAACCGCGGGCAAAATTTATGAAAACCAGGTGCGTCCGTGGACCGATATTCTGCGCGGGACACGTATGTATTTTTCGCATCAATCCAAAGATATTATGACCGCGTTGGATTCTGTGAGGGTGAAATACAAGGACAGCAACGGCCAAGAAAAAACCAGACGGTTAAAACCTTTTGATGGAATCCGTGGCATTTTGGAACACAAAGATGAAATTGCCGGCAAATTGGCAAATGTGTCAAAAGAGCACTTTGATTGGTTCGTGAAACATATGGAAAAATACGCCAAGAAAGATAATATGGCCAACGCCATAGACGGCGCGTTGCACAATCCCGATCAAATGCACAAGGTTGTGATACAGATTATCTATGACGCGGTGCAATCCGGCGACATTGAACAGGCCAAAACAGCGATGGAAATTTTGG
>CADCAA010000029.1 GCA_902799285.1 uncultured Pseudomonadota bacterium | reverse complement strand
ACCAAATAAAGAAAGGCAGATAGAGTAGTTCACGCTGCTGCTTAACGTGAATCATTTCGTGGTTCATGTCATACTGGTTAAGGGGTGCTACAGTAAGAATGAACTCCGTAAGTGTAATGGCCAGAAAGTCTTTGCCAAATGGGTGCTTCTTTATATTTATCACTTTAGGCATGTTTTCAGTTCTCTTTTTTATATGCTTCCAAAGCTTCGTCTTTTTGATTTGCATTATAATAAATTCTTGCAACGGAAATATCCGATTAAATTGAATAGCAAGGTTTATGAAAAATACATTGAAAAATAAAAATTCCGCTTCGGCGGATTTTTATTTTTCAAAGTTCAAAGTACAATTAATGCGATAACAATAAAAAAATACGAAAAAACTAAAACTTTTCAAAATAGTCTTGACTTGAAATGCGGGATTCTCTATGATTCGGTTAAGCAGGACAAACAATATCCTTGTGATATGCGACTTTGGGCCGGGTGATTATCTGAAACGCTTGGATTCCGGGGGTGATTATGGGGGTGTTGTCGACAACTGTCAATTACCTGAAAAAAACAATATGAAAGGAGAAACATATGAACAAACAACAATTGATCGAAGCGATTGCAAACGAAGTCGAAGTCACAAAAGCAACTGCTGCTGCTTGCTTGGACGCTTTCATCAACACTGTCACAAAAGTTTTGAAAAAGAAAGGCGAAGTTCGCTTGGTTGGTTTTGGTACATTTGCTTCTGCAAAACGCAAAGCAACAACAGGTCGCAATCCTCAGACTGGTGCTGCTATTAAAATTCCAGCATCTGTTCAACCAAAATTTAAACCTGGTAAGGCTTTGAAAGAGGCTTTGAACTAAGTTTATGCAAAATCTGAAATAAGTTATGGCACCCCGACTATCCGCGGGGTGTTTTTTTACAGAGTTCAGTTGTTGAAATTCCGCCACTATGAGGATGGGGGGAATATGAGGGAAATGCCCACTCGGTCGCGATAAAAAAACATCGGCATTTTGCCGATGTTTTTTACAATATTACCTGGCCGCCGATGCGTGCTGTGCTGGGCACGGGGCCAAAACTGGAACGCGGACTGACGTATATATTGCCGCGGACTGTGAAATCGCCGCAGAACTGCAACAAATTCACGTCGCGCAAAATCAAATTTCCGTCGATTGTAATGTTGCAAGGCAGGGTATATTTCCGCAAATCTTGGATATACAAATTGCCTGCAATATGCGCGCCGTTTTGTAAAACTGATGTCATGTCATGGTGGTCGATGACCGTGTCGCCCATGATTTTTTTGCTGTCGATGCGCGCGACTTGGTTTATTGCAACCCGGTTTTGTGGTTCGCGTGCAACCATAATCGGCATCGCAATCGGTTTGCGCGTTGCGTCACTTTTCACCGGCAATGTCGTTGTGCGGCGTGTGCGCGGCAAAACGCGTGGCTTTGGTTGTTCGGCTGGCGCAGTTATGGGCGCGGTGGTGCGCTGCATAATTATTTCGGCGTCGCTGGCGTTTGCACTTTTGCGCAGGTCGATGATTAACAATGTGAACAGGACGATGATGGACACCAACAGCGCCAAGTTTAACAATGCAACCAGGTTGATGCCGGCAATCCAATTCCATATCGCGCGGCAGCCAGCCCAGATTTTCTTGAACGGCCAACATATTGCGCGCCACACGCGTGTGCCCAGGTTCGCGCGGGTTTTCGATTTATTGTGTGCTTTTTTAACCATGTTTTCCCCTTTTGGTTTTTTTGGTTTATGCTGTAATCGTAGTATAAAAAAATAATTTGTCAAGTTTTTAGTTTTTGATAAAATGGCTCCGCCTTGGGAATTTTTTTGTTTGTTTTTGCTTGCAATTTCGGTTTTTTGATATAGAATAGATGCTGTTTGCACCCATGGCTCAATTGGATAGAGCATCTGACTACGGATCAGAAGGTTGAGGGTTCGAATCCTTCTGGGTGCGCCATAAATTCAAAACCGTCACGGATGTGGCGGTTTTTAATTTCAAAGTTCAAACTTCATCCGCTTGCACTTCGTTACAGCGAGATTACAAAGTTTCCCACTTCGCCAAACCCACCCACGAAATTGTTAAATTTCGTGGGAATATTTAGAACCAATTCCATGGTTGCAGGGCCTTGATCCAACTCATTGCTGTACGACGGTCTGCGTATGTGTGGCCACAGCGAGGGCATACCAAAAACGGTGCGATTGTCATTTTGTATTTTTTGAATATTACCATCCAGATAAAGAATCCGGCAACCCACGCGGCAACAACCAATCCCCACGCGACATAGGCAAAATATTTATCGACTGTGCGGGTTAAAATTTGCACAACGCCCAGGTTTGATTTTTCCAAATCGTTATAGATTTTTGTCGCCACAGGCCAACTGGACGGACGCCATGGATATACGTGTTTAATTCCGTAATCGGTCAGCAGTGTTGTGCCCAGCCCGCCGGAATTTTTATCCAATTGTTTTTTGACGGCCTGGTCAATCATTTTATCAACCTCGACTTGTGTCAATTTCACAAGTTCGGTTTGCACCTTGTCCAATTGTTTGTTCACCATCGCCGCGGTATCGTCAACCCGCGCGATGCCTTTATTTGCCTGGTCGACGGTTGCATCCGCTTTGTCCAATGCCTTGTCCACAGCGTCGGTTTTAACGCCGAACATATTGGCCAATCCGGTTAATTTTTTGACACTGCCGGTGGTTTCTTTGGCCTTGGCTGTGGTTTCCTTGGCACGTGCCGTTGTATCGGTCACTTTTTCAACCTTGGCTTGCGCCAATTTAACCTTGTCCACGGCGGCCGCCACAGGCTTTTCCAGATTGATTGATTTTTTAATTCCATCCAACAGGCGCGCATATTGTTCCTGGATATTTCTTTGCAAATCAAAGAACATTGACACGACCATAGATTTTTTTATCGGGCCGGCATAGTGATGCTTTACATACAATGGAAACGAAAGCACAAACGCAAACCAAATAATTGTGACAATTGCAAAAACACGTTTTGCGCCACGTATCACAGATGCCTTTTTTGCGACGGTTTTTGCACCGTGCATATCGATAACTTCGACTTCTTGTCTTGCCATTTTTTTATCCTTTTGTTTTACTGATTTAATAATAAGAAAAAAACATTGCGTTATGCAATGTTTTATTTTGTGTTTGCGTAAAACAAATCTATGGCATCTTGGTTATATCCGAAAAAAATGTTTTTTACATTTTCGTATTTTTGTTCGAACTCAATCGCCTTGTGCACGGATTCAGTAAACAATTGCGCCTTGTCCGGTTTATAAAACATATTGATTTCGCGTGTCGGTTCCAGAAAATAACTGGTCGAATTATTCATACGCAGGCACACCAATGTATAAACAATGCGTGCGTTATTTTTATCTGGGCATACCGCCAGATATATTTTTTCGCCAAATATTTTGGTTGTTGTGTCTGGGCGTGGTATTTTTGGTGATTGTTCCGATGACATTTTATTTTTCCCCTGTATAGTTTTTAATAAATTCAGATTTGAATTCTTGGAAACGCCCCTGCTCTATGGATTCTCTGATTTCACGCATTAAATCTTGATAAAACCACAGGTTGTGTTGTGTAAGTAGTGTTGCGCCCAACACTTCGTTGCATTTAATCAAGTGATGTAAATATGCACGCGATAATTTACATGCCGGACAACCGCATTTATCGTCCAATGGCGCAGAATCATCTTTGAATTTTGCATTACGCATATTCATTGTGCCATGACGGGTAAACGCCTGAGCCGTTCTGCCGGCACGTGTTGGCATAACGCAATCAAACATATCAACACCGCGTTCAACCGCACCCAATATATCCAATGGTGTTCCAACCCCCATTAAATAACGCGGTTTATCCGTTGGCAACATTGGTGCAACGGTTGCAATCATATTAAACATTACATCTTGGGGTTCACCAACCGCCAGACCACCAATCGCATAACCATCAAAACCAATTTCGGTTAATGCCCGGGCTGACTTTTCACGCAAATCAGGGAAATCGGCCCCTTGGACAATTCCAAAAATTCCGTAACCATCGCGGTCAATAAAAGCATCTTTACTGCGCTGTGCCCAGCGGGTCACCATATCGACATTTTTTTCGGCACGTGCGCGTGTTGTGGGTAAATGCAGACATTCGTCCAGCACCATTGTTATATTAGAATCCAATTGATGCTGAATATGCACAGAATCTTCGGGGCGCATAAAGTGTTTAATACCACCGTCAATATGGGATGTAAATTCAACACCTTCTTCGCGCATTTTTACCAAATTGGAAAGCGACATAACCTGAAAGCCGCCAGAATCGGTCAAAATTGGGCCATGCCAACCACTGAATTTATGCAGACCACCCATTTTTTCAACCAAATCACCGCCTGGGCGCATCATCAAATGATATGTGTTGCCCAAAATCACCTGTGTTCCAGTGGCGGCAACTTGATCCATTGTCAGGGCTTTCACCGTTGCGGCCGTTCCCACCGCCATAAATGCAGGCGTTTCAAAACACCCGTGTGCCGTATGAACACGTCCACGACGTGCGGTTCCGTCAGTATTTAACAAATCAAATTTTAACGACATGTTTCCATCCACCTTTCTGTAAAAAATGAACGTTGCACAAATGCCTGGTACAAACCTTTGGTGCGCTTCATGTGTCCCATTTTATTACCAACAAACACATATATAAAATATTTTACATGTTTTGGGCATTCTGGGTCATCCAAAAATTTACCCAGGAATTGAATCAGATTACAAGCCTCTATAAATGTTTTATAGCGACTTTCTGGGCGCGGAATATATTTTATTCCATCTATTGTTTTACCCATAAATTCGGGGTCATTTGTTGTGATAACACTGTCCCAACTGTTATGTGCCTGAACAATCATGCGATATATTTTGTCCGCCTTGATAACATTATCAATGTATTTCATATCAGATTCATATAATGGCGCCCCTATTATACGAGTATAGTTAAAAGGAAATCCCAGACGATCATCATCTGTCACAAGTTTATCTTCTATCATTGTGCGTCCTTTTTGAATAACAAGCAACAATCGCCGTAACTGAAAAATCTGTATTTTTCTGAAACCGCGTGGGCATAGGCGGATTTCATTTCGGGCAATCCTGCGAATGCGGATACCAACATAAACAATGTTGATTTTGGTAAATGAAAATTAGTCAGCAAGATATCCACCGCACCAAATTTATATCCCGGTGTTATAAAGATATTTGTGTTGTCACAAATTGGAATAACACGTGTTGTGGCACCTGATTCACGCGCACGAATTGCGGCTGATTCCAGGGTACGCATTGATGTTGTACCAACGGCAATTACGCGCGCAGCATTGTTTATTATGTCGGCTTGTTCCGGTGTGATACAGCACCATTCGCTGTGCATTTTGTGTTCGGAAAGGTTTTCTGTTTTAACCGGCATCCACGTTCCCGCACCAACATGCAAAGTTATTTTTACAATTTTTGCACCACGTTTTTCAATTTCATCCATCAATTCCGGCGTAAAGTGCAACCCCGCCGTTGGCGCCGCCATAGAGCCCAAGGGATCTGCATAAACCGTTTGATAACGTTCACGGTCAGATATTTCTTCGTCGCGTTTCATATATGGTGGCAGAGGCATTTTACCAACATTATTTAGCACATCAAAAACATTATCGCAATCAAAGTGTAGTAATAAACCGCTTTCTTCGTCTTTATCAATAACATGAATTTTTGTGCCGTCATCCATGTTGAGCGTATCGCCAATATTTATTTTATTGAATTTTTTGCACAGTCCCCACCAATCATGATCGTTTACAGATGTATGTAAAGTGATTTCGTAAACAGCGGATGGTCCGTCTTCGCTTTCGCTCCGTCGCGACGCCCCTTGTTCTGAAACAGAACCACGGGTCGCCATAAAACGCGCAGGTATCACACGCGAATTATTAAATACGACAACGTCCCCAGGTTGCAGATAATCCAGAAAATCACGAATATGTTTGTCGGCAACCGCACCACCATCAACCACCAACATACGTGAGGCGTCGCGGCGCGCCAATGGATGCGATGCGATTAATTCGGTCGGTAATTCAAAATCAAAATCAGATGTATGCAACATTTTATTATCGTACTATTTGGTTATATTTTTCATAGCCCGCCTGCTTTAATTTTTCCCGCCATTTGCGATTTTGACGGGCATTCAAACTATCGATGTTCGTCATTAAATGCCCCATGTATGGAATATCAATAACGGTATTGTATTTGTATTCAAATCTATTATTCGAAATACATTCAAATGTGTCCCCCGGATAAATGTATTCAAAATGATCGTAACGTCCATGATATACAAAGGTTTTGTTTTTGCCCGATTCAATGTCATACGCATATATTTCGTTTTTATGAACATTTCTTACTAGGCACGTGTGTTTGTGCTCGCACCCTATTAAGACAAACAAAGGCACAAATACGACCAATTTATATTTCATATACCCACACTTTATTTTTTGAATTCCAGCCCTTGGTCAGTATAATTTTCGGCGACGTTTTCCCAATTTTCTTCGACCCGAACGAACAGGTGCAGGCGTGCGTTCACCCC
>CADCAA010000028.1 GCA_902799285.1 uncultured Pseudomonadota bacterium | reverse complement strand
TTATCAAAACGCATTCCTGCACCACAAATCGCACCGGCGCACGTCGTTATCGATTTTCATCAGCATACCGAGCAAGAGGCGTGGGATATGATTATGGCGGCCGCACAATCAGGCGCAAAAACTGCGACCGTTATTACCGGCGCCAGTGGTATATTAAAAATTAAATTTCAACAGTGGGTGCGCGACAGTTTATTATCACCATATATCGTACAATGCACACCTGTTAACAACGGCAGTTTCCGTGTAAAATTCAAAAAGCATTAAAATTACAGTACAATGAACATATTGTGATGTTCGGCCAAATAATCTATGCCGTCATCCAATGCGCGACGATATTCCAAGAATTTTTCCTTGTTTTTTGTATCCAAATTATTTATCGCCGGCAATTTTACCGTCAATGGATTGACATGTTTGCCGTCCTTGATAATTTCATAGTGCAAATGTGGCCCCGTGGACAAACCAGTTGAACCGGCATAACCGATAATCTGGCCCTGTTTCACGGCTGTGCCGACGTTTACGCCTTTGGCAAATTTGGACATGTGCGCATACAAAGTTTCAAAAGAACCGTTATGGCGGATTCTGACAAAATTACCATGGCCACTGTTATATCCACGCTTTACGACGCGACCCGCACCGGCGGCCGGAATTGGTGTGCCGGTCGCAGCACGAAAATCGACCCCTTTGTGTGCACGGGTAAATCCCAACACAGGGTGTTTACGACGGGTGGTAAAACTGCTGGTCACTTTGGCGTTATTAATTGGTGTACGTTTTAATGATTTTATTGCACCGTTGCCCTTTTCATCATAATAGCCGATTGAACCATCACTTTTTTTGAAACGATACATTTTAACATTACCGCGCAAAGCATCAAAAGACACAGCCAGCACATGACCGTTATCAACCTTGGCCCCGGACGAAAAGTTTTCTTCGTATAGGACAGAGAACTTTTGCCCGGCACGGACATCACGTTCAAAATCCATTTCAAATGCCAACAAATCGTAAACATCGGCCAAAATTGCCGCAGGAATACCCGCACGTTGGCCCGCCAGATAAAAACTGTCGCCATCCAGAATCACGCCGGATTTATACACCGCACGTGTATCACGTTCAACATTAATCGTATTACATTTCCATGCCCCGGCATCATCGCATGTTAATTCAACCTGGCGCCAGGGGGATGGTATAACAACAATTTTATTCACAGGTGCACTATCGGTTTCGCGCAAAAATTCGATTTTATCACGATTGGCACGCAGGCCAGACACACCATTTTTTTTCAACACAGCGGCAATTTCATTTATTTGATTATGGGTTAAACCCTGTTTCGACAATAATCCCGATAAAGTGTCCCCACTGGCCACGACAACAACCGTTTTACATGTGTCCGACGATGCGACAGTTTTTTGGTCAGACACAGGTGCACTGTGTGTGATAACAAGGAACAAAGCGACCAGCGTTAACAAAACCGCCAACGCAATAACAATCTTGGTCAATATGGATGTATTCAGATATTCTTTTACTTTTTTCATAACCCGTATTATAATAGATTTATGAATATAAATCAAGCATTCACAATTTTGTCCGAAATATCGGGGAATCACGTTGCCCGAATTATTATTGACGCGGAACCCAATATGTCGCGTATGCGGTTATGGTGGATTTGTCGGCAATTACGACGTGATGTGCCGGTCGCCAAAATCATTCACAACAAATGGTTTTATGGATTGAAATTTTACACTAATAAATGGACATTGGATCCGCGACCAGATACAGAAACTTTGGTCGATGCCGTTATAAATGATTACAAACGCGCGCGGCATATTGAAATCGCAGATTTAGGGACTGGGACCGGGTGCATTATTTGTGCAATCGCAAAAAATATAAACGCCACGGGTGTTGCTTTGGAAAAATCATATCATGCGCGGCGCGTGGCACGTCGAAATGTTAATGCATTAAATTTGTCGGATAAAATTTCTGTGCGACGTGGTGATTTTGGAAATGCGCGCGCTTTGCCGGAAAAACATTTTGATGTAATTGTGTCAAATCCGCCATATATCGCGCGTGGGGACGCACGCGTTGATGCGGGCGCGATGCATGACCCCAAAATGGCGTTATATGCCGCACACAATGGATTTGCGGCATATGAGCAAATTGCAACAAACGCGAAAAATTGGTTAAAATATTCTGGGCGGATTTATGTTGAAATCGGCATGGGGATGGAGGTGGATGTTAAACAGATATTTACAAACAATGGGTGGAAATTTATAAATTCGGTGAATGACCTGGGCGAAATTGTCCGCGTTTTGATATTTGAAAACACCGACAAATAGTGCGGCAATATGTGTATGTTGATTATTTTATTTATTCGGTTTGAACCACGGATTTATTGTTTTTAATTCTGATACTGTTGTGATGTTGCCATGGCCGGGGACCACCACTGTATCGTTTGGTAAATTCAGGTTATAAAAGTTTGATATAGATTGCATCAACTGGGTAAAATCGCCGCCGGGCAAATCTGTGCGTCCGATGCCATCGGCAAATATCGAATCCCCCGTCAGGCATATTTTGTTATCTGGAAAATAAAAAGCAACGCCCCCGGGTGTATGTCCCGGCATTTGAATTATTTGCATATTCACGTTTGGAAAAATCTGTATCGGATTTTCTGGGAGTGATATTGGCATAATTCCGCGTGTCATAGGTGGCAGGCCAAATTGAATTAGTAAATCATCGCCCCACGCATACAAATCAAAATCAAGCCCGTTCAAAAACCATTTACACCCCGTATCGTCCACTAAATCTGGGGCGGCAGAAATATGATCGGGATGACCGTGTGTTGAATAAATCGCGGTCAGTTTCAGGTTGCGAGTCCCTAATAATTTCAACCAATCGTCCGCGCGGCCCCATGCATCAAAAATAACACAATCGTCGCCGTCGTGTACCAACACAGAATTGGTAAAACGTGGCGACATTTGCAATAATTCAAACTGAATATTATTTTGATTTTTTTGTTTGTTTTGTGGCACGGCGTACAACCTTTTTGGGTGTTTTTTCTGTGCTTTTTGTGGATTTATTCGTTTTCGTTTTTTTATCACCAAATACAATTGCACGGATTTCGTCACCGGTCAAAGTTTCGTGCGCCAACAATTCGTCAGCCAATTTTTCCACGGTTTTCTTGTCGCGGGTTAAAATACGAACAGCGTCAGCGTGAGCCTTGTCAAGCCAGGAACGAATTTCCGCATCAACCATTTGGGCGGTTTGTTCGGACGCAGCTTCTAGTTGGCCACGCGTGCCAAATGTTGATGACTGTTTTACCGCGGCCAAACCGATTTTCGGTGACAAACCGGCGGTTGCGATTGAATAACGCGCCAAACGCGTTGCCATATCTATGTCGCTTTCCGCACCGGTGGTGATTTTATCAGAACCAAAGAAAACCTCTTCGGCGGCACGACCGGCCAAATCGACGGCCAGATTTGCGCGGACTTCGGCCAATGTCATAGAAACTTTGTTATCGACCGGCAAATGCTGGACCATACCCAAAGCGCGGCCACGCGGGATTATGGTTGCCTTGTGAATCGGGTCGGTGACGTCGGAATAAATCATACTGACATAGGCGTGACCAGCCTCGTGATAGGCAGTAAGTTTAATATCCTGGGGGCGTATTTTACGGTTTTTCTTTGGTCCCATCAAGATTTTATCGCGCGCCTCGTCAATATCTGATTGCTCGACGGCTTTGTGGCCCGCGCGAACGGCGTGCAATGCACCCTCGTTCAACAGGTTTTCCAAATCGGCGCCCGAAAATCCGGTTGTGCCACGTGCGACATCGTGTAATTGGACGGCATCCGATATTTTGAATTTTTTGGCATGCAGGTTTAATATCGCCTCGCGCCCGGCTAAATCCGGCAATTCAATTTGAACCTGGCGATCAAAACGGCCGGGACGAAGTAAAGCCTGGTCCAGCATATCGGGACGGTTGGTTGCGCCGATTACGATTATGCCCGTTTCGTTTGCAAAGCCATCCATTTCAATCAACAATTGGTTCAGGGTTTGCTCGCGATCCTGGTCATTGAACGAGTGGGACGAACGTTTTTGGCCGATTGCATCGATTTCATCAATGAATAAAATACATGGTGCGTTGCGTTTTGCCATTTCAAACATTTCTTTGATTTTGGCAACGCCCAGACCAACGATAATACCGGAAAAATCACTGCCAGATGTGGCGAAAAATGGGACATTAGCCTCGCCTGCGATTGCGCGCGCCAATAACGTTTTACCAGTCCCCGGTTCGCCCGACAGCAGCACACCGCGCGGGACACGTGCGCCCAACGCTTTGAATTTATCTTTATTTTTCAAGAATTCTACAATTTCCATTAATTCTTGTTTTTCGGCGTCGATGCCCGCGACATCGGCAAATGTTGTTTTTGGTTTGCCGGTTGTCACCTTGGTCGGGTTTTGTGCCAATAATGCGCGATTTAATCCCCCAGATGCACCACCACGCAGTCCGCGGAAAATCCAATATATAAACAACAACGTGAATATTATCGGCAACCATGTTCCCAACATATCAAGGGTGCTTTTACTGGAATCAATGGAAACAACCGCGCCCCGTTCAGACAATTTTGTTAAAAATTCAGGATCATAACTGATGGTTGCACGGAAATTCGTGCCGTCTTTCAGGACGCCGGTCGCATCGTTTTCACGAATGTTGATACTTTTTATATCGCCCGCCCGACGCAAAACGTCGGAAAAGGTCAAGACGACCGGTTTGTCGCTGATTACCGTTGTGGCATTGCCGTCGGCCGCAGGCATTGTGGCATCAGGGCCGCGCACACCAACAACAGTTCGTGCAATTACAACCAAAAATAAAACAGCAAATAACCCCAAAAACCAGTTTGCTTTGTCGCCTTTCTTAAATATGTTTTTTTTCATGTCTTTTTTTCCTAAAAGTTGTTTTTTCGCCTTCGCGGACAACCAAAATTTTATCGTTCAGTCGGCGCAAAGTACAATGTCCCAATGTAAATTTGCAATCGCCATGGAGCCTGGATACCGCGTTCGCCAACGAATTTAGTCGCGGCGGATATTTATCACCACCAACAGTTTGAATCAGTGTGCCGATAAATTTTAGCCTAATGTCGCCCCCCAGGTCAAACAGAAAAACATCCGAAAATACAGCCCGATTATTTTCATCCAAAACAGATGCAACCAAATCATCAACATCTGATTCAATTTTGTCGCGCAAACGACCCAGATTTTCAATTGCAAGTAAAATGCGTGCATCGCTGATGCCCAATTTTTCTTGTACCAGGTGTCGATTTTTGCGGATTTTTACGCGGGTATAATGTTCATCCATATTCATTTCATCAATGAAATATTTGATTTTATTTTCATCGCAATATGCACGCAATTCGGCCCGCGACACATCCAATAATGGACGCAAAATTCGCACACCATCACGTATGGTCATCCGACGCATAGCGGCCAGACCGTACAGCCCACTGCCCCGCCCCAGGTTCATTAAAAATGTTTCAATTTGGTCATCGGCCTGGTGCGCAACCAATAACGCATAAACATTATTTTCACGACAAAAATCCGTCATCATTTTATATCGCGCTTCGCGTGCGGCGTTTTCCAATCCGGACGCAGGCTTTTTGCCGGTCCAATAAAAAATTTGGCATGGAATATTCAGTTTTTTACACAAATCACGAACATATTCTGTTTCAATATCAGCCGCAGCACGCAATCCGTGATTTACATGTAATGCCGTGATATCCAAACCCGCCAATTTGCACCAATGCAACAAGCATATAGAATCCACACCACCACTGACCGCAATGGCCAGTTTATGATGACGTAAATTTTCAATATAATCCAAAAACTTTTGATTCATAACGAATTCATTTTATGATATAATTTTGAAAAATAAAGGAAAAACACAAAATGAAACGCAAGATAAATTCCATAGCAGTATATTGTGGCCATCAATATGGTACTGATCCGCAATTTGCGCGCGATGCCGCACGTATTGGCGAATTGTTGGCGAAAAATAATATCAAACTGATATTCGGGGGCGGTTATGTTGGACTGATGGGGACGGTTTGTTCCGCCGTATTGGATAATGGGGGCCGGGTTTTGGGCGTATCCACGAAACACATTGCCGCATTACAAGAACCAATTATGCAAGGAATTGAATTGCGCATGATGGATTCTATCAATGCGCGCAAGACTGAAATGTTTAATGAATCTGATGGGTTTATTATTTTACCAGGTGGATTGGGGACATTGAACGAATTGTCTGATATTATGACCATGCAACAGGTCGGTGAAACAAAAAAACCGTTGTTTTTCTTGAATACAAGTAAGTTTTGGAGTCCGTTTACCCGTTTGTTTATTCATATGCAAAATTCTGGGTTTATTGAAGATGTGCATCAGTATAAAATATTCGGTGCCGATAACCCCGATGATTTGATAAAGAAAGTTTTGGAATATTAAAAAAAACTCCGGCGAAACGCCGGATTTTTTTATTTCCCCAAGAACAATCCTGCTGCTTTGTCAATTACTGATGCATCACCACCCACGGCGTCGCCGTTTATTTTTATGTTGCCAACCGCGCCACCAACGGCACCAACACCCGCAGCAACACCGCCACCAACAACGCGCGCCTTGGACGTTCCTTTATCCGCATCTATCTTTGCCTGGTCGGCCTCGTTGCCCATTTTTGCACGATACAGTGATGCATATGTCCCACTGGCACCACTGCCCACATCGTTATACAGACCATCGGTCCTTTCTATATACGGCGTCCCAACATCGTTTAATTTTATCTCTATCTCGGACTCTATACCCGGACGCAGGCCCAATTGCTCCTTACGCGTTTTGATTGAATACGCCAATTCTGCATACGCACTTCGCTGGCTCGATAATTCGTCACCGGGCGTTGCAACCTCGGTTTCATTACTCAGGCTGTATTCACGACCGATATCCCCA
>CADCAA010000027.1 GCA_902799285.1 uncultured Pseudomonadota bacterium | reverse complement strand
ATTTCGATTAAATATAATTTCAGCCCCACCCCGCGATGGTCGGCCCCGATAAAAATTTTTGATATTTTTTTAGTCATATTAATGCCCCTTGTCTTTGCGTTTTGCCAGTTTGCATTCCAATTCAGTGTTGCTGGTTATATTTAATGTGCGATATGTTAATGTGCCACTCATCCGCGCATTACTGAATATGTTGGCGGTGTTTACAAGTGCAGAACCATTCAAATCGCCGTGTAAAAACAATGTTTCGGCATTGATATCGCCAATCACGTGACCGCCACGGCCAATAACAACCACAGTTGCCGTGATGTCGCCACGGACCGTGCCATGAATTTGGACCGTTAAATCAGATTTAATGTCGCCGGTGATTTTGCAGCCGGCCCCGATTACGGTTGGTGATTGTTTTTCGTCTGCGTTTGTAAATGCTAGCATTGTTCCTTCCTTGGTTTCTTTAATTTTTTATTCCTTTACAAATTTGGCCGGATTAAACTGGTTGCCTTTGTATTTTATTTCGTAATGCAGGTGTGCGCCGGTTGAACGGCCCGATGACCCGCCCAGTCCAACTATGGTTCCGGGTCGGACCCAATCGCCACGCGATACCAAAACCTTGGACATGTGGGCGTACAGTGTTGAAAACCCAAGTCCGTGATCAATTTCAACGGTTAATCCGTATCCACTGCGTTCACCCACAGATATTACGCGGCCGGGGGCGACGGCGGAAAGTTCAGTGCCAATTTTGCCGGCAAAATCAATGCCTTTGTGTTGTTTTGGTTTTTTTGTAAACGGGTCGGCGCGCTCCGGCCCACATTTCCAAATTGTTCGCCAATTTTTTGTATTTAGTATCGACATCCATATCAAATGTAATTGGTGTGAAAATGGTGTTCACAATAGGATTCGAATATTTGTTTGCGTTTTGAATCAGTGTTTGTTCCTGGATGCCTAATGACAACAATGTTGAATTGATTTGGTTCAATTTCTGGCGCAATTCTTTGATGTTTTCGTCGGCCAATGTTGATACGGCGGTGACGATTGTATTGTCGGCCTCGGAAATGATGTTCATATTTTCCAGCATTTGTTCGTTTTGCTGTTTGATTGTTTCGTTTTCGGCGCGAACTATGCTGTATGCAACCTCGATATCGGCGATTTTTAGGAATTCAGGGCTGTAATCGCGATCGGCCAATAATTCCGAAATTTTTGTTTTCAAAAAGTCCAATTCGCCCCAGATTTTAACGCGCGAACTGGTCAAAGAATCGCGTTCTGGGTCGGATAATTTTTTTGAACCCATTTTATCGTCAATGACATTTAATTCGTGTGTCAGGTCGTTAAATTTGCCCAAATAAGTTTGTAAATCTATGATTTGACGGTCGTGATATTCGCGTTCTTGCTGTAATTGTTGTGTGCGTTTTTGCAACATTGGGCGGTGATATATAAAAACATAAGTGGACCAAGACGCCCACAATATTAATCCGATTTTTCCAACAAATTTAGTAAAACGCCAGAAACTGCTTTGATTAAAACTGTATACATTGCCGTTTGGTGTGTCCATAACCGTAAATTCACGTGGGGGAAAAATATGAACGATAATTTTCCATAACGCGCGAAATGGCCATGTGATAAATGACCAAAGGGATGAAAAATATCTTGCAATAAAGTTTAACATTGTGGATTTATATTAGACAAAATTTTCTTGATAGTCAAGCCATCACGCAAAATCGGGTCGTAATTCATTGGAAAACCAATGTGGATAATGCTGGGGCCACCGGAACATGCGCGACCGCGTATCAGGACGCGTTCAGCGACCGGCTTAGAGCCGAATAAAGGAATTACAGTTATGTCACCAAAGTTAGCCTTGCCCATGACGGTTATAACCTCGGCCAGGCGGGCGGCATCAATAATGACGCAGAAATATCCACGGGGTTTTACACGTGCAACACAGCGACGAATCCAATGTGCCAAATCAACATTGTGATGAACGTTTGGTTGTTTGTTCCTGGTGGTGCCGGAAAAATAAGGCGGGTTCGATACAACCAAATCAAAAGTCAATGGTGTTGACCAGGTCATTACATCTTCGTTCATAAGTGAAACACTAAAACGGTTCAAAAATGCGTTTTCACGACATACGTCCAGCATTTCCTGGGAATTATCAACACCGCTGTATCTGGCATTCGGAAAATGATGATGCAGGCACATTAGAATACCACCGGTGCCAACACCAACATCCAAAACCGTATTAGGAATAACAGACGGCAAAGCCGCCAACCATACCGCGTCAGATGTTGGGTTATAATTCGAACGATACATTTTGACGCGACCGTCCAATAAAGTAAAAATTCCTTGTGTTTCCATTATACCTGTATCATAATGTTAAAAAACAAAAAAGGCAAGCATATGTTTGATGAATCTTTGGTTGTGCAAAGTGCGGTTAGTGCTTTTAATAATGCTGCATTGGCGACACCGGCATTTTTTTGGTTGGGATTATTGATGTTGCCATTGTTTTATATTGTGTTTGTGTATGGCAATCGGTTCTTGGATATTATTGGTTGGAATCGCGCGGATATGCAGTTGCGTGTTATTAAATGGACGGTTGTTTTATCTTTGATATGGTTGGTTTTGTTTGGTGGAAATTATGTTGTTTTGCGTGATGCAACGACTTTGTTGCCGTTTGTAATCGCGTTTATTGCTTTTATTGGTATGGTGTTTGTGGGTGATATGACGCGCAAGGTTCCGTTGCCAAAATGGCGTGAAATGACGCGTGCCCAAAAATATAAGTTTGTATTTTTCTGTACATTGATTTTGGCGATAATTGGCCTGTCTGATACGCATACTTGGTGGGGTCCACTGTTGCAGATTGCCGCGTTTGTTGGTGGTGCATATTTTGGGCGTAGGATGAAATATAAAATGCGCAGTGTGCCATTTGTGTTGGTGTTTATGTTTTTGTTTACGATTATGATTTTGATGCAGCCTGAATTTTTCCGTTTTGGTCAATTGGGTAATTTGACCTGGATGCATTTGGTGGGTGTTGTGTTTGTTGGTATCCCGGTTATTGGTGTTGTGGCGTTGCGCAATGTTGTGCCGGCCGGTAAAATATATAAAAGTGCATATATAAAGTTAAAATGGTTGATGCGTTGTTTGGTGGCTTTGGCCGGATGTTTGTTTGTTATGACCGAATCTGTGCCGGTGTTTATTGGGACATGTTTGTTGGCCGGCGGGTTGTTTTGGCTGAAAATTATTCATGCAAAATCTGTGCCTGAACATTTGGCTGACAAATTATTGATGTTGGCGGTGTTTTCATTTGGTTTAATAACAATTATGCCGGTTGTTTCGTGCCTGGCCATTTTGGGATATTTGTGTGTTCCGCGTGGTGATTTGGTCAAAGATGTGCGGTTTTTGTTATAATTTGTTATATTTCTTGAATACAATTTAGTTTTTGTTTGGTGTATTATCTTACAGATAAAAATTAAAGGGTATGTGTTATGAGTGATATTCATCCAACTGCTATTATTAAACCGGGCGCCGTTATTGGTGCGGATTGCAAGATTGGACCTTTTTGCATAGTTGGTCCAAATGTTGTTTTGGGCGACCGTGTGGAATTGGTTTCCAATGTTGTTATTGACGGAAAAACGTCGATTGGTGACGATTCCATTGTTTATCCTTTTGCCGTATTGGGCGTGATGAGCCAGGATTTGAAGTGGCAGGATGAATCCACTATGACGGGGTTGCGTATTGGTAAAAGGTGTAAAATCCGCGAATATGTGACAATTCATTCCGGGACACCGGCGTCGGATGGAACGGAAATTGGTGACGACTGTCAAATTATGGTTAATGCCCATGTTGGTCACGATTGCAAAATTGGCAACAGTGTTGTTATGTCCAATTTGGTCCAGGTTGCCGGCCATGTCGAGGTCGAAGATTTTGTGATTTTATCCGGTGGTTCTATGGTTTTACAATTTGTGCGTATTGGTCGTAATGCCTTTGTCGCCGGGATGAGTGGCGTTGGTAATGATGTTTTGCCGTATGCTATTTACGAAGGGCCGCGCGCGGTGTATCGGACCATTAATCGTGTTGGTTTAATGCGGCATGGATTTACTAACGAAGATATGCACGCGATTCATTCTGTGTATTCGGCGGTATTTCGTGATACAGATGGCACTGTCGAAGAAAGGTTGAATCGTGTCCGTCGCGAGGTTAAAAACAATAAATATGCGATGGATGCAATTGACTTTATTGAAAATCGTTCAAAGCGCGGAATTGGAACGGCTAAAAATGCGGAATAAAAAAACTGTATTTATTATCGCGGGCGAGGTTTCTGGTGACGTCCTGGGGGGCGGTATTATGCGCGCCGCGCGCAATGTGCGCTTTGTTGGAATTGGTGGGCAAAATATGGTGGCCGCGGGGTTAAAATCTGTGTTTCCGATGTCTGATTTGGCGGTGATGGGAATTGTTGAGGTTTTGGCGCATGCGCGGACGTTAAAACGTCGTATAAATCAAACGGTTGATGCGATTTTGACAACAAAGCCGGATTTGGTTTTAACCATTGATTCACCGGGTTTTGCGCGTGCGGTTATTGCAAAGTTGCGTCGGACTTTGGCGGGGCGTGATTTAATCGCCAACGGTTTGAAATTTCATCATGTTGTTGCGCCCCAGGTTTGGGCTTGGCGGCCGGGACGCGCAAAAAAGTATGCTGAAACTTTTGATAAATTATATGCGTTTTTTGATTTTGAAATCCCTTATTTTACTAAATATGGATTGGACACGGTTGCGGTTGGACATCCGGTGGCCGATAATATTATGGGAAAATATCGGACCAAAAAAACGACTGGCGATAAAATAGTTGCCCTGATGCCGGGCAGCCGAATTATGGAGGCTAAAAAGTTATTACCCCTGTTTCGGCAATTTGTTGAAAGTGCGCCGGCGGGATATAAATTTGTTATACCGACGGTTGAAACAACCGATAAATTTGTGCGTTCGGCGGTGGAAAATTGGCGGGTTCAGCCAGAGATAATTTCGTCCAATGCGCGGTATGATTTGTATACAAAAACCTTTGTTGCAATCGCCGCCAGTGGAACTGTTTCGGTTGAATTGGCGATGATGCATATTCCGGCGATTATTGTATATCGTATGAATTGGTTGACATCCTTCATTGGACGAATATTGGTACATGTTAAATGGGTGTCGTTGGTGAATATTTTGTTAAATAAATCTGTGTATCCAGAATTTTTAGGCGCGGATGCTACATCTAAAAATATATTACGGGAATTTAATAATATTGCCAATAATGCAAATATGCGTCAAAAAATGATTGCGAATTTGCGGCGTGCGGACGTGCTGTGGCGGCCGGATTCTGCGTCTGTGGGGGAACGAATTGCCGCAGGGTTATTTGAATAATTTGTTTTGATTTGTTATTTGTATGGGCGCATTGTTGATCAATGCGCCCTGCTCTTTTAATTGCCAGATGGAAAATTGGAACCCATTATCACGCTGGAAATTTTCCTGGCGGATATTGTTGGGTAATTTGTTTTTGTGCATGTTTCGCCAGATAATGAATAATCAGATGGACAACAGCGTTTCGCGGTGTCTGATGCAGATGAATTTTTAACAACCCAGTCATATGGACAATCATTGCAATTGTTGTCTGAATCCAGGTTGACGCCAAATGGACAAACCTGATTTTGATTGTTAACGTTTGCCGTACACCAATCTTGTTCGGTTGGTATTTTTTCTTGGCCTGTGTCGGTTGTGTATGGCCATAATTCAAATCCGCCTGTGGCTGTTTCCACGTCGTCATTTGTACTTTCGGTGGCTGATATTATAAAATCTGTGCTGCTGCAAGAATTGTTCAATCCGTACGTTGTGGTTTGTTGAATTGTTGATCCAACATCATATGTGGTTAGTGGTTTGACACTGAATGAAGGTGTGCAGCGTGTGCTGGTTCCGTTATTGCTGCGGCGGCCGCCATTTTCCCAACATAGGCATGCGCCCCATGATTGAATGTCTATATTTTTTTCGTAATCGCGTGGACACATGTTTTCATGGTGATCGGTTGTGACCCAGGTGCGTGGGACGGATAGGTATGATACAGGAAAAGCCGAGTCAGCCCCCAGTGCAGATAATGTTGCAGAACCGTCAGAAAGCCTAGAAAAAGCGTCCCTGGAAAATCCGTATGTTCTTGTTTGTTTGCCGATGCTGTATGGGGAATACAGATAATAATATCGACTGGCCGATGTTGTGAATGTTTCCTGGCAAAAATTACTGCTGTTATAATTTGTGCTGTATATAGCCAAATTTTGCACGTTCATAAATTTGCCGTCCAGGTTGGAACACCCGGTTTGTAAAATATCAATGATTTGGTTGTAAACCTCGGTCGCGACACCCGATCCGCGCAGTAATCGGTTTTGATTGTTGTATGCGTATTTACTGTAATTATTATTTGCGTTTGGATAATAATTAAATCCACCAAAGGCCTGTTCAACCATTTCTGGGTCACTGCAAGCATCAATTGCGGCCAATTGTTTTGCGCATTCAGATTTGTATGTGTGGGTTGTACAATTTGCGTCGGTGCATTCGTACAGTGCAAACCAATCCGGCGCGCGCCCTTTCGTAAACAGGCCGCTGGATGGGTAATAAAAGTTTTCGTAATTCAAACCACCATAATTGTCAAAGCATTGCTGAACAACAGCGCGACACGCGGTTAGTGAATCCGTATCATGACGATTGTCGATATATTTTTCAACGATTCCGCCATCAAACATATTGTTGCACGATTCAATATAGTCGGAACATAATGATTTATTTATTTTCAAAATATTAGGATTTAGTGTTGTTGTTTGTGCGGCAACCAATCCCTGCATAGCAGCGGTCATGGCCGTACTGCCGTTCATATAGCATGCGGATACAAAATCAAAACAACCCTGTTGTATTTCTGATACTTTGGCCTGTTGTGCATAGTATATGTCCAACATTGCCTTGTTCAAATAATCGTTCCACACGGTTTTAGAATCGTCATAGCATTTGTCCAGTGCCGGTTCCGCAAATTGTTTAACCCGTTTTTCAAAATTGTTAACAAAGGTTTTGTTGTTTGGATTTTGTGCCAATTTTTGATCGGCATTACTGCGTTCTGAATTAAAGGTCAACATTTTACCCAGTTTGTAAAAGTCGGCCACGCCTGCGATTGGTGCGCCCGTTGATACATCGATGTATTCGCCGTTATCCAGACATTTGTGATAATTGGCACCACATACTTCCTCGCTGAGAATTGCGGATTCAACGTTGTTCAGGCATGTTGCCATATCATCAGAATTATGGCTTTTGTGATTTTCAGCGCGCGCCAAATCCAGCATGGCACTACTTTCACGGATTGCCGCATGTGTTTCTTTTTGTTTGTTTGTGATAGCGGTTTGAACAGTATTGCAATCTTGTTCAATTGCCATCAGGTATGCGTTTACGGCGCGCTGTAATGATGCGGTATTACAACTGGATTTGACAGCGTCGCGACATCCGGGATACACGGCAGAATATAATGCCGTACCGTTTCGGGATGCAATTGCCTGGCCGGTGGTGTCGGTGCCAAAAGAGTTTGCGGTATCAAACGAAAAATCAACACTGTTCAAATCAGATAATTTGTTGTTTTCGACGCGTGAATCTGAACCGCGTATAGAGTTCATTATTGCGTTTAATAAAGCCTTGGACGCCGATGTGTCTTTGGACATTGCCAGTTCACCATCGGATGCAGTGTTCATTGCAGTGGCCTGGGCAGCGGTTTTGTCGACAATGTCCAGGTTTTCGTTAAATGCGTTTAATTGCTCGCTGGCCCGAACCAAGGAATCCTTGGCCGATTGCAGGGATGTGATGCGGTCGCTGCATGAACAACGGCGGTAATCATCGTTCTTTAATTGGCAAAATTGGTCCATGCATGTAAAATATGCGTTTTTGCATTGTTCGTATTCGGCACCAGTGCGGGTTTCGTTTGTTGCAGTGCGTGCAACAACGGTGCCGCGCGCAGATTGATTTGAATTCCTGGGGGTGGTGGTATCAGCTGTTG
>CADCAA010000026.1 GCA_902799285.1 uncultured Pseudomonadota bacterium | reverse complement strand
CGTTGTCGGTCCACGTCACGCTCCAGGTCGGGCCACTTGGCACGTCGGAATCGTTGGTCACGTTCGGCCCCGCGGTAAATGTGCCAGACCCCGCATTGGCAAAGAACGTTTTGCTCACCGTGTCGTACATACCGAGCGCACTGTCGGAAAGCCTGCGGACAGGGTGAAAGTTGCGGACCAGGGTGTTGTTGTCATATAGTTTCGCACTGTATACCTTACCAATAAAAGCATAACTAAAAACATTATTCGTCACTTGTCCAAATAAGGTTATTCTGGTTGAAGGAGCGTTATTCACAGCGGTGCTAGTTTGTACCCCATCAACATATAATTTTGAAGTAGTAGTTTGTCTTTCACAAACCAGTGATGTTTTAACATCTGCATTTCCAGCAATATATTTATCAGAGAGAAAATTCCAACCATTACCCGTTGAAGCTACATAGTCACCACCACCCGTAGTAGCAGCTATCAAAAGACGCGTATCTGTGGCCGAACCAGGTGTTCTTTGTGCCACAATTTCCCACCTTGAATTATCAGAAGAATCTATCCCCGTATCTATCCATTGCGTCCCTGTACTCTCGATATACTCCAACTGTTGATAGCCGGGGTCGTTGGTGGATGATGTGCCGTTCGTATTCGTGGCCAAAATCGGGGCAAAGAAGTTATAGAACGGGTCGTTGATTTCGTACCAATGGGGCGTGCCGTCGGTGCCTTCGACCAGCAAGCATTGCCGGTATTGTGGGCAGGTATCCGTCGGGCGCGTTTGCTTGCCCGTCGCCAACGCCGCGATACGGTTCGCCTGGTCAATAGTATTCGTGACGACACTGTTCACCGTCGCAATCGCCGCAGTCAATTGCGTATTCAGCCCACTGAACGCCCCCGCCACATGCTGCGTGGTGGCAACCTGAATCTCGACACATTCAGCACGTTTGATTTCGATATTCTGGATTTGTAATCCACCAACCACAGATGGATTCGCCGACAACACATCAAACGACACCATATATTTCCCCGCCGACAACTGTGTGGATTCAAAAAAATTCAAATTTGTATTAGCACCGCTGTGATATAGTCTGACATGCGCATTATCAAGAACATTTATTCGATAGGTGTAATTCCCAGACTCCTGTATAGTTTCAGAAGCATATTCTTGCGAGGCATTATCATCATGTATTACAAATCTTGTGTATGTGCGACTATCTGTTGCAATATTACTTAAAGTATCGCCATCTAATGTAAAGTGGTTGGTCTGATACGAATAATCATAAAGGTTCGCACAGGAATTATTCGGCCCAGCAATAAACGAACCTGTACCGGAGTTTGTGAAAAATGTGCCACTGACAGTGTCGTACATGCCAATCACGTTGTCTGAATTCCGCCGGGCAGGTGTTCCATCAAAAACTTTGGTTGAACCACTCCATAAAGTGTAATGTTTTAATTTTCCAATTATACCATTAGAAAACACAACCATAGTCCCACTGTCACCATTTGAATCTGGTACCATTACCCAGCTGGCTTGATAATTTTTAGACACAATACCATCATTGCTTACCGTCCATGTATCAGTTACAGGATCTGTCAAATTTAATGTGTTATTTTTCAATAAGTATTGTGGTAGACGAATTATCCAACCATATCCCCCGTAATAAGTTGCACCATACACGCAATTGCTATTAGAGGAACCACCTAAACACCCAGCAGGAGCCATGCGAACATCCGCAAAATCTATGTATGATGTCATACCATTGGACGCGACAAAACCCGTATCTATCCATTGTGTCCCGGTGCTTTGGATATACTCCAATTCCGTGTACTGCGCCGGCACCACCGCGAACGCCGGGATTGCTATGCCAACCAGCATTAATGATATTACAAATAATTTTAGTTTATTTAATATGTTCTTGATTTTCATAACAAACCCCTTTTTCTCCTTGTCCCACATAGCCCTGGGCGAAGTGGGATCTCTCTCGGTATTTTTATTTTTTGCGGGTGCAAAAAATAAAAATACCGCCTCAAAGCTAAGAGTGCGGTCGGGGTGTTCGAAAAAATCAAAATAAGCCAATGATTCCGCAAAGCCTTGCGACAGTGCGACACCCCAAACCACAGGTCGGGGTATAAATCATTGGGAGTATGTTTTGCTGACGCATAAAAAAATTGCACCAACAAAGAACACTTGTCAGTGCAAAGTAAGAAACTGTTATTTTTTACAAGGCAAACCGAATCGGTCTGTACCCTTGGGATAACAATGCAAACCTTGCACTGGAACTATTGAAGGCTTTTCGAGGCCCCGAAAACAACTCCCGCTGTTTTCAAGTGACAGTATAGAAAATGAAAATATGGTTATGCAAGAAAAAGTTTTTATTTCGCAAATGGGTGGGCATGGGTGTAAATATCGTTTATTTCCGACATATTGACGCGCGTATACAATTGCGTCGTGGACAACGATGCGTGTCCCAACAATTCTTGCAGACTGCGCAAATCCGCCCCGCCGGCCAGTAATGCCGTCGCAAAAGTATGACGCAATGCATGTGGCGTCACATAATCGGGCAGTTGCAAATATGCGCGCACGTGTTCCACAGTTTTTTCCGCCATGCGCGGCGACATTGGCAATCCACGCACACTGCGAAACAATGGCGAATCCGCATCATGCGAAAATGGGCACACGTCTAAATATTTTTCAATCGCGTCATACACCGGCGACAATACCGGGACTATGCGTTCTTTTTGCCCTTTGCCCATAATACGCAAATTTTCCGGTCGGTGCACAACGTCGCGCACGCGCAGGGATAAAGCCTCGGAAATACGCAGACCACACCCGAACAGCAACGTCACCAACGCCCAATCGCGCGCGGCAACCCACGGATTTTTTTCATCCAATGCCACAATTGCAGATTTCATATCATTTACATCGGTCGCATCAATCGCCTTGGACAATTTGCGTGGCACACGCGGCGAAGATATCAATCCAATCGCATCGTTTTGTATATCATATTTGCGCGCGATAAATTTATAAAACCCACGCAGCGACGACAACGCACGCGCGGTCGATTTATGCGACAGTCCACGACGCGCCCTATCCGCCAGCCATGCACGAAAACAAATTGTATCAATCCGCCCTAAATCATCGCGCCCCAAATCCGCATTTGCCCAACGCGCATAAAACAACGCAAAATCGCGTATATCCGCATCGTACGCCGTCGCCGTATGCGCCGAATAATTTTTTGTATTCAATAAATAGTCTATAAAATCCGCAATAATTTCACGCATAATTACCTGATTTCAAATGTCGCATTGACGCGCACAGAAACGTTTGTATCTTTGGATGTTAATGTACCAAATGCGCCGGCATCCATAGATTCTGATACGGCCTTGGCTGCCATCAATCGATAATTTGATGTTGGATTTGCGTCGTATGATGCGTCGCCATATGTGACAGATATCAATTTCCCGACCGATGCGTTGTCGCCCGCAACCAATGCAGCCGCACGTTCACGCGCATTGCGCACCGCATCCCCCAGGCATTCTTGCATAATCGGTTTTAATGTTTCAGCCGAAGTATACATCTGTAAATTTCCAACATAAATATCAGGTTGGCCCGCGAATTGGTTTAACACTTGTTCTATAACATCCATATTATCCGCAGAAACCTCTACCGCTATGGTTGTCTCGGTCCCTAAATTCACAGATTTTTGTGTAGTGTGATTCCATTCTGTTTTCTCATAAGAATTAAATTCTGTGGTTTGAGTTTTTACATCCAAAGCCGCCAAAAACTGGTTTATTTCTGACATTTTCTGGGTCGCATCACGCATCGATTTTAACGCGTTTTTGTCCAATGTAGTGACACGCAAAGTAATTGCCGTCCTATCCCGTGGCGCAGTTGTTAAACACTCACCATTTGTTGATACCGTTTTTGGGGTTTCTGGATTAAAATAAGTATACCCAATAACCGCCAAAATTGCGCCTAAAAGCCAAGTAATTGTTTTCATATTCTCTCCCCTATTGTTTTTATTATTTATCCCAACATAGCACGACGAACGCGTTCAATTGTTTTGTTTGCAATCGCGGTGGCGCGCGCCGCACCGTCCGCCAAAATTTTGTCCAACTCATCAGTATGCGACATTAAATACTCATAACGTTTACGTGGCGCATCCAGATAAGAATTAATCTTTTCAAACAGAATTTTTTTCGCGTCGCCATAGCCGATTTTGCCATTTTCAAACAATTCGCGCAGATTTTTAATTTCAGCCGCATTGGCAAAATGTTTATATAACAAATATATCGTGGATTCATCAGGATTTTTCGGCTCATCCGGCAATTTACTATCCGTGACTATGCGCATAATTTTTTTACGCAACTCAGATTCCGGCGCAAAAACGGGGATTGTGTTGTCATAAGATTTACTCATTTTACGGCCATCCAATCCCGGAATCAAACCAGCATCAACACCAATCTGGGGTTCAGGCAACCGGAACACATTGCCGTACATACGATTAAAATATTCCGCGATATCACGGGCAAATTCAACATGCTGTTTTTGATCTGCACCAACCGGCACAATATCGGCATTGTATAATAAAATGTCCGCACTCATTAAAATAGGATATGTATATAAACCCATATTAACGCCATTGTCCGGGTCGTCGCCCGACGCCGCGTTTTTTTCCAACATAGCCTTGTACGAATGGGCGCGATTCATCAATCCTTTGGGCGTCACATTCATCAAAAAAGTATTCAATTTGTAAATGGCGTCAACGTCAGACTGGCGAAACAATATCGCATTATCCATATTTAATCCCATTGCCAATATAAACGCCGCAATTTCGTAGGTATGCTGTTTAACAGTTTTCGCATCATGCACAGAATTCAACGCATGCAAATCAGCAATAAACGCAACTGTTTTATGCGAATTTGACATTTCTATCAATGATTTATACGCACCAAGATAATTGCCGATATGTGGCATACCGGTTGGTTTAATTCCTGTTAAAATAACTTTATCAGACATATCTGTAATCCTATTACTATCTCTATAATTCTATCAGTTTTTTCGTGGATTTCAAGGATGAAGCAATAAAAAACACCGGCATTAGGCCGGTGTTTCCTATACCTGTCCCGTTTATTAACGAGAATAGAATTCGACGACCAATTCCGGTGACATTTGAACAGGATATGGAACATCCGCAAATGCAGGCACACGAACAAATGTTGCTGTAAAGTTCGCACTGTCGACATTGACATAGTCGCAGAAATTGCGTTCACCAGATTCCAAAGCCAACACAACCAACGGCATTTGTTTTGCTTTTTCGCCGACAGTAATAACATCGCCCGGATTAACACGATAAGATGGGATTTTAACGCGTTTGCCGTTAACCATAATATGACCGTGGTTAATCAATTGACGCGATGAAAACACAGTCGGTGCCAATTTTGCACGATACACAACAGCATCCAAACGGCGTTCCAACAAACCAATCAAATTATCCGGTGTATCACCCTTCATGTTATCGGCCTCGGCATAATATTTGTGGAACTTCTTTTCGCCGATATTACCATAATAACCCTTCAGTGTCTGCTTTGCACGCATCTGTTGTGCGTATGCAGAATTATTGCCACCACGGGATGTTGGGCCATGTTGACCCGGTTTATATTTACGTTTGTTAAATGGGGATTTTGCCTGACCCCACAAATTTACGCCCAAAGAACGAGCGATTTTCAATTTACGTGTGCTACGTTTTGCACCAGCCCTTGCCATAATAAATCCTTTTGTTTTTGGTTTTTCGGGTGCCGGGCATTTCACAGAATCCTTATCACATGCGGGACCAAAAAGCACCACAGTTTAATCAGTTCTGATTACCCAGCGGTGCGTATATTAAAGCATTTTTATTAAAAAATCAAGAAAAATCTGCGACTTTAACGTGTTTTTCTTAATACCATATCACACGTCAAAAAATTGTTTATTCCACAGGCACGCGCGAACCCGTCTGCGCGGTCAAAATAACGGCCAATATGTTCCGCCCGGTGCGCATCATCACTGATAATTACCGGAATATTCGCCGCCGCCGCCATTTTCAGAATACGCGCAGACGGGTACGGTTCATCCCTATTGCGATTATAAAAACTGGTATTTATTTCAATTGGGGTTTTGGATTTCGCAATTTTATCTATTGCCATCTGTTCATATTCCGCCCATTTTTCTTCGGTTCCAACACCGGTTTTTTTGGGCAAATCCAAATGCGCCATAAAGTTAAATAATCCCGTTTCAGCGGCACGCCCCAGTTTTTCCCAATACAATTTCAACATATCATCGCGCGCCTGGTCATCGACATTTGCGAAATCGTGCACATTACACAGCATACTGTCATATTCCACAAAATGCGACGCACAGATTACATAATCAGGCTGCAACATATTTAACGCCCGTTCAAATCCAGATTGCCATTCGGGATAATCGAAAAAATCAACCTCCATCCCGCGATAGATTTTAACATCGCAATCATTGGCAAAATCTTGCAATTTTTTTTGATTTAATTCTGCATAGTGCTGTTTGAATTTCGCGATTGCCTCATCAAACCCAGATGAATAAATCGCACTATATCCACGTTCAAGCGCAAATGGATAAAACTTTGCCCGGGTTATATTTGGATGAACAATAAAATGGTTTGATATTCCCAAATGTTCAATACACATATATTGTGCACCAGCCACCATAGCAGCCGGCGTATTTTGGCCATCAAAACCGATTGTGTGGGTATGCAACGAAAAGTTTTGTTTGGGTTTGGATATAACATTATACGCCATTGTCAAAAACACCTTTCTTGTATAAACAGATTTCGCCTGCCCTTTCCCATCCTGTTTATGTTTACGATTGTAATTTATACAACAACGGTTTTCCATAAAAAAACGCCCAAACAGGCGTTTTTATACTTATTGATACTGACGGTTTTTCAATTTTTCGACCAACTTTTCAACCAACGGCTTTTCTGTCGCACTTTCCAGATTAAATTCCAACAGCCAAGCTTTGGCCCTGACTCGCACGCCATCCTTGTGCACAACCAACGACTTTACCTGGACATCCTGACAATACTTGCCAATCGTTATCGCACCCGCGGTCACATCTAAAACCACTTTGTCACCNNNNCCCGCGTATCAATCCGGTTCAGCATAACCAACACTTCGTCCAGTGCATCAATATACATTTTGCGATTTAATCTCTGCAATTTGCGTTCATCGTTCATAATACATCCTTTGTTATATTTAATATATAACACCAATATTTTATTTTGTCAATATTGCTGGTTAAAAAAATTCCCGACAATTTTCGGGAATTATAATCAAATTATTTTGTTTTTGCCGTTGCGACCATACCCTGCAATTTTGTTTGCAGGTTGTGCATTTTACCATACAGCAATTTTTTATCAGCATCATTGGTCATATTTGTCACCATAATCACCGCGGCACCCCTGGATTGATTTTTAGCATCATAACTTTCCACCACAACAAAATTTGCCGTCAATGCAACATCGGTTCTTTCCCATGCATTATCACCATTGCGACGAATACGATACCGCGCACGCATGGCATTTTTATCGCGCAACTTAACATGCACGCCCGGCATATCCAACAAATTCATAACGCTATCAATATTTTCCATTTCATTTGCCATTTTTTCATCCTTTTATCTATTAAAACTTTACCTGGGGGGCTTTGCGTTCAGATTCATCAATTTCAAACAGTTTTTCCTGATGAATACCAAACATATTCGCAATTAAATTTGTCGGGAATTGTTCCACCGCAGTGTTCAGCCCCATAACCACAGTATTATAAAATTGACGCGTGGCCTGAATCTTGGTTTCTGTATCGGCCAATTCCCGTTGCAATTCCAAAAAGTTTTCATTTGCTTTCAAATTAGGATAACTTTCAGCCAATGCAAATACGTTTTTCAATGCGCCACTCAGTGCCGTTTCCGCCGCACCACGATCCGCCGCACCCGATGCCGCCATCGCCGTATTACGCGCCGCAATCACAGCATTTAGTGTTTCTTTTTCGTGCTTTGCCGCACCCTTGACAGATTCCAACAAATTCGGAATTAAATCATAACGACGCTTTAGTTGCGTATCAATTGTCGCCCAAGCCTCGCGTACTTGGTTCCGACGGGCAACCAAACCATTATAAACAAAAACAACATATAAAACCAATGCGGACAAGTATCGTGCGGATCCAAACAATCTTCTTCGTTTTCTGAATGTCCGCAACCAGAAAGCAAAACCATGACGTTTTTCTTCGTGTTCTTCGCGACTTTTACGTTCTTCGCGCGCACGGCGACGTTCCGCCCGACGTTCCTGGAAACGACGCGCGGCTTCCTCGTCACGCTGAACCAATTTAATTGTTGTCACAGACAATTTGCCATTTCTGGGTTCTTCTTCGAATTCGACAATATCATTTTCATTTAAAAATCGAATATCAGCCTGTTTTAATGCGCTGGAATGAACAAAGACATCATCCATATTACCATCTGCATTTGGGGTATCCGGACTAATAAATCCGAAACATTTTTTACCGTTGTACCATTTAACCTTTCCTTGACGCATAACCAATCCTTTCCTTATGCTTGTTATGTCCCGGGCATACAGTTCATAATCCCAAGACCTGATATCATATTAAACATTTTTGATAATTAACGCAAGAAAATACATACGGTTTTGATTCCGGCACAAAACTATTTTTTGTAATAGCGTTGCACTTCCTTCATCACAAAGTTAAACAATTTGCCGGCCTCGGTATCCTGGGGCACCGACCAATCAGACCGCAAATACGGCATTGCCGCAACCAATATAAATCGCGCCATAAACAGATAAATTTGATATTGTTGTTCTTTGGTCAATTTCGCCGGCACAGAAACCACATGGAAAATTTCATTTTCCACGGCCAATGTCAATTTCCCACGTATAGAATCCATAACACGTGGTGGATAATATAACTTGCAATCCTTTGGAAAACCTTCGAACATAGATACATCGTGATCGCGCGAATACAAAATATTCCACCCCACCCTGTCGAATAAATCCTTTAAGCATTCAACAATCATCAAATTGTATTGCAACACGCCGTTTTCCATATAATTCGACGATTCTTGCTCTTTATCAGATGCGCCCGTTTTTGACACGCGTATAGATTCATAATTTGCGTGGGTTTTTATTTCGGCCTCGAAAAACTTTCGTACCTGGCAAATAATTTCCATTGGGATAATTGCGCCATCTTTGCCAATATTTATGATGATTTTGGCATCACGATAATTACGCGGATTTGTTATATCATAAAATTTATCACGAACATCCAGAATCCGTTCCGGCATCAATTCCTGCATCCGTTCAATAAAGGTTCGCGCCTGGGGAATTAAATCAAACAAACATTTAATGCGCCAAACATCACACAGACGCGAATAAGGCTTTCTGATTTTATCCAAATTACGAACCAAATCCACCGCCAATTTTTTATCAATTTCATCAACCAAATCCAACACAACCACCGCAGGATTGGTTATGTATTGTGCGGCAAACTGTTCCCGAATACGTAATTCCAGTTTGGATATAAACTCCGAATCATAATGTGAACCCAATGTATTTTTAACCACATCCAGAACGCGATCCAAAAATTGGTTGTAATATTTTCCGGTCACTTTATCGATGGCGCGATTAACATCTTTTTGCGCACCAACAATCACAGTCACAATTGACGATACAGACAAATCAATTTGGCATTTTTCATGGGATGTAAAGAACTGATTTCTCATCGGGTCGGCATCCAAACGATGTTGAACCAGATACGATTCCAACGGATTAATATCCGCGATTTTCATCGGAACATTTATCCCAGAATTGGTGTTTTTATCATATGGCACAACCGCGGCCTTGGGCGCGCCCAAACATTTCCCCAGGAAATGGAACACCTCGCGAAACCAATCCATCCCATTGGAATAAACTAATTTTATGTAATCGGCGGCCTCGGCATTAATACGGCCCGATTTTAACGCCGCATCAATCACCGCCAAATTTTCGGCATCATGCTGTTTTGTTCGAACAAAAGCATCGGGCAACCCGTGTTCCATATACACCCCATTATTTCATAATTGGAAATAATACAATATCACGCAAAGTCGGTTGATCATACACGATTAGGGCCAATCTGTCGATACCCATACCGACACCAGAAATTGGCGGGAAACCATGTTCCATCGCACGCACAAAATCGTTATCTGGGTTAAAGGCTTCCTCTTCGCCATTGGCGATATCGCGCGCCTGGTCTTCAAATGCCCTGGCCTGTTGAATTGGATTCACCAATTCAGAATACCCTTTGCACAGTTCGCCACCGCAAACCAACAATTGGTACATATCCAAACGACGCACATCATCATCACTGCGACGCGCCAATGGCACCATATATGTCGGATAATTGTACAAGAACGTCGGCTGGACAATATTTACACGAATCTTGCGTTTATAGACATAATCCACCAAAGTCGCCAGGGAATTCAAATCCTCTAATTCAGACATTGGGAACATACCCATATCCACCAATTTTTGACGCAACACATTAACATCATCAAAATCCAAAATATTGCAGCCAAATAATTCGTTCATCTTGGCGGTATAGTCAATCATTTCATATTTACTGAAATCCAACTTGGTTCCTTGATATTCAATCTGCAAAGTGCCGCGCGCCTTCATAATTAATTCTTGGACCATATCCCATGTAAATTGAATATTTTTCTTGTAATCCCAGTACGCAGCATACCATTCAATCATAGTAAATTCTTGCAAATGCATTGCATCCATACCTTCGTTACGGAAATCCTTGGCAACCTCGTACACTCTGTCAAACCCGGCACCAATTGCCATTTTCAAGAATAATTCCGGCGAAATACGCAACTGAAAATCTGCATTTAATGCATTGTGGTGGGTTGTAAAAGGTTTTGCCGCCGCACCCGATGCAATATTTTGCATAATCGGTGTTTCAATTTCCAAAAAGCCGTGTCTGTTCATAAAATCACGCAAATTTTGTGTTAACTTGAAACGACCATACAAAGCATTTCTGGATTCTGGATTTGACACAATATCCAAATAACGTTGACGATAGCGCGTTTCCATATCGGTCAACCCATGGAATTTTTCCGGCAAAGGACGTAAAGCCTTGGATAAAATTTCATATTTTGACACTTTCACAGTCAGTTCCCCAGCGGTCGTATGATACAAAACCCCAGTAATACCGATAAAATCACCCATATCGACATTGGCCTTCATAAATTTATAGTCATCCTCACCAATTTCCTCACGCGACATAGAAAACTGAATTTCGCCCTCGATATCATAGATACGACCAAACATCAACTTGCCCAACCAGCGCAAAGCGGTAATACGACCGCACAATTTGACCGCGTCACCATCCACTAATTCGCGAGCCTCAGCAATTTTGTGTGAACGTTCAAATTTATCTTTCCACACAACACCATCGCGTTCACGGATATTTTCGGCCTTTTGCAGGCGGGCCTCTAATTCATTTGTCGATATAGTTTGGTTTTCTGCCATTGTTTTTCCTTTTTTAGTAAAAAACGGACGCCAAACAGGTGCGTCCGTCGTGAATTTTGGATCGCACCCATTATAACATATGTTTTTTAGAATATAATTTCATCTTTTTACCTTTATACCCCATGGGCAACCACAGAAATCATTATTACCATAAATATTTGAAAAATCAAGGGGTAATTTATAAAAAACCGACTAAACTGCGTATTTTTCAAACACTTTGTTCAACTGATTATGAACCTGGATAATTGTTGCGCATTTCGACATATGCTTTACCGATGCAGCCCCGATATATGTACAACACGACGCAATTCCACCGGTAATATCCTGCAAAATTTTATCGATTGCCCCCGTATACGGTATCAATAATTCGCGTCCTTCGGATGTTTTATAGTTGCCCATGCCGCCGGCGAATTTATTATTTGCAAATTCCGAAGACATTCCATAGTAAACCTTGAAACACTTTGTTTGGATTATATGTTTGCCATCAGCGATTTCCGGCAATTCATAATATTTATTCACGATTTCGCCTTCGGCCTGGTCTGTACCAGCAAATATTCCACCCGCCATAACAAAATCGGCATTTAAACATAACGCCTTGCATATATCGCCAACATCAACAATCCCGCCGTCTGCACAAATATGCCCAGATACAGAATGCGCAATATCTGCACATTCTAAAATCAATGACACCATCGGCACACCACATCCGGTCTGGCGACGGGTTAAACACGCAGAACCACTGCCGATACCGCATTTAATAATATCGGCATAGTCCAATAATTTCAGGCAAATGTCCGAACTCGCAATATTACCCGCCATAATCACCGCATCTGGAAAGTTTTCACGCACGCGTTTCAATACATCCAAAGCCTTTGGAATATAAAAATTTGGGGCATCGATACAGATATTACGCGACGATTTCCAATTATACTTTGATTCCAAATCTTTTAACTTTTGAATCTGTTCATCTATATCTTTCACCCCAATTGTTATAAACAAATTATCCAGCGATATATTTTCCGCAGCCGCATCCTTGAAAAATCGTCCTATTTCATCCACAGTATAATGTTTATGTAATGTCGCAAACATACCACGTGACAATAATTTCTTTGCAACAGCAAAATTACCAACCGTCGCCATATTAGCGTTAAACACACCCAATCCCGTGCGCGTTCCACCATGTTTGAACCGGAACACACGTTGTAAATTCACATCACGACGCGAATTCAGGTTTATACCCATCTTTGGTCGAATTAAAATATCAGAATAATCCAAATAAGCTTCTGGCAAAATTTGCGTCATTTAACACTCCTTTCATATATCATATAATCAATAACCGCACAGGATTTCAAGAATTTTATATAAAAAAACCCATAAAATCGCAAAATCTTATGGGGCCACAGGTTTCTGAATCATAAACCAATTATTTTTGGTTATTTAATGCGTTATACATCGCGACGACACCCGGATTTGCGCCAACCCAAGCCGCATCGGTCAAATCAATGGGCTTTTTATAACGGTTTTTGAATTTTGTGACAAACACCGGATTTTCAAAGAATATCTGTTGCATAACGACACTATGCGCAACCGCACGGGTTAATTCCGGCGATTTTTTAGCCATATATTTAGACAATTGTCCCGCAATACCATTGCATAAACCGTATGACAAATTCAAATCACGCAGACAATAATCTGGTAAAACCTTTACTAAACACAATTTTGTTTCATAAATAACAAAATCTTCAACATCCGGACTGTACGGCACCTGTTGCCGCCATGTGCGACCCAAAGTGTCCATATTTTGATACGATCCGCCAAATTTATCAACCACAGCCGAACTGATATCATACCAGCATTGATTAAAATATTTACGCGCAGCCTTGGTCATATTTACTTCTTGCTTCATAACGCTCTCCTATATCTTGACAAAAATAAATATAGCACAAATAATCAAATTGTCAAGATGGCTTTGTCGCAACAATCAAAAAACCGCCCAACCGGACGGTTTTTTCTATAATTTATTTTTAGTCTTTTAATCCACCAAATGCCGACATAAATTGTATTTCATTTCCACCCATGTCAACTGTATTTGTCGTTTCGCGAACAGAAACAACACCCGTAGCCTCGGACGGCGACTGATTTGCGCCATAATAACTGGTTTCATAACGACCAATCAACCCATCACCCATACCAAATGTTTGCGCATTAAAATCATCATAATGTGACGAGCTAAATTGCAAATTCGATGCTATTGTTTTACCTGTGCCATCAAAATCAATATCTGCTGTAGCAGAATTTCCAGCCTTGGAAACCGTCACCTTGTACCAATCAGGGAAATTCATTTCTAATGTTTCCGCACCGGCATTAAATGTCAAACGCGCACCATTTTCACCCGTATCTAAATCCTGGGTTGCTAATACTGTTGCTGGGAATTCATCATTATCGTCCAATCCACCTGTTTCACGAAAAACGCCACCAACCGCACGACCAGAAAACACCAATGGTTCGTCTATATTTTCTTTCATATAATTATTATTAACTTTAAACGTTTCATATCCACCGGCCAACGCAGAATAAAATGTTTCACCATGTTCTGTATCGGTATAAATTATCTTGCCAAAATCAGAATATGTTAACGCACCGGACATAGCCAATTCATATTGCTCTGTACCATCATTGGTATTTCTTGTAAATACACGATCCCCAGTACGTTCGGCAACACCCTCCCATTGACCTTTATGTTGCGTATCAATACCGTCAATCTTACCAGTATTCGCATTTACCTTGAATTTAACTAAATCCATATCTGCGGTATCTGTCACCTGGGCCGAAGTAAACACCACATCATCCAATCTGTACGCAGTATATTCCTGGTTTTCATATACCACAGAAGCTGCACGCGCCGCATGCCCCATCGGCAAAACGCGCGTTGAATCATCAGATGCAACTAAAATTTCTGATGCCATACTCGTTATTTTATGATTACTATCAACAGCAGATTGAGGCAATGTTCCAACACGCCCCTCGGCAACAGCACCGGAATTACCACCAGAACCACCGCCACACGCAGCCAATGCCAATACAGATGTTAAAACCAGTATCTTTTTCATGAATTTCCCCCTTTTATTAATCAGTTCATATTATAAAACAATAGATAATAAAAGCAATCAAAAAACCGCCCAACCGGACGGTTTGTAAAATTTGTGTCCGCGTGATTAAAATCACATCGCTCCGCCCGATAAAAATCGCGACGGAGCGTCCGGGCCCCACGAAAAATGAATTTTTCGTGGATGGACTAAGCGAAGACGGATGGTGCAAGCAAAGGGGAACGCATTTGACCTTTTTTAGCCAATTTTATAGCCCTTTTTGCTGCTTTTTACCTGTTTTTTACCAGTTTACCTGACATTTTGCTTGGCACTTTTTTAATTTATCGTAATTTTGGACATTTGTAAACGTTTTTTACCAACCCATACGATTTATAAAGTTTGATAACGTCTTAGTCCGGATTCTAACCACATCTTTATCTTTTTCGTATTTTTGCATAATTTTAACTTTTTTGACTGGGCTGCGAAAGGGCGTCCTAATCTTTTACCGGTTGCACGAACACTTTCCAATGATGCTTTGGTGCGTTGTGATATTAAATTTCTTTCAATTTCAGCCGATAACCCAAATGCAAATGCCATAACTTTACTTTGGATGTCATTACCTAATCTGTAATTTTCTTTTAGAGTCCAAACCTGACAATTTTTGTTCAAACAGTATTCCAGAATATGCATTACTTCCAACAAGGAACGCCCAAGTCTAGATATTTCAGCAGCAATTAAAATATCATTTGGCTGTAATTCATCCAATAATTGCCCTAACCGCCTTTTATTTAATACCTTACGTGAAGATATTGTTTCCATTACCCATCTATCCACTATTATATTGTTTTGATGTGCAAATTGTTCAATTTCATAATGTTGGTGTTCGCATGTTTGTTTATTTGATGATACGCGTATATACCCGATAACTGCCATTTTTACATCCTTTGGTTGATTAAAATGCTTCAATTTAATAGAACATTTGTATTATAGTTGTCATAAATCGTATTAATAAACAGTACAAAAAACCTAAGATCGTTGGATTTTTAGGGTTTTCTGGTTATAAAAAAAATTATCAAACCCCAATTTAATTAAAGAAAAAATATGTTGATTTTATCGTTGGTTTGTTTTATACTCAACACCATGATTTATGGGTTAATTTTTTTAAAGCATGTAAAACTAAATGCCACGGAACAACGTAAAAAAATTACACAGTTTGCGTCCAAGCAAAAAATGTCCGTGGATAAATTTATTTCTTTTGATAAAAACCCAGACCTTTCTGTATTTAAACCAAACGACACGATTGTTTGTTATTCCTGGGATTGTTTGTGCCATACACAAGATTTTTTGCGTCAATTTATACGGTACGTACTGGTTAATAACATCTTTATATATTCAACCACCAGTAAATATCACATCAATAAAAAAATGGATGCAGATGCTTTGAAATATGCTTTTGATATGTACGAAGATATCCGTTTCAACTTTGTTTCCCGTAAAAATTTACAAAGCGCACAAACCAAGATTGCCAACGGTCAATCAATTGGTCGGCCATCGGGAACAAAAAACACCAATCATATATTGGATGGCAAAGAAGCAACTGTACTTAAAATGTACAAAAATCGGGTCAGTATGTATGCAATTGCCCAAACAATGAATGTGAGTGCCCCAACAATTAAAAGGTTCTTGGTGGCGTCAAATGCGATTCCATCGGAATATCGCTCTAAACCAGGATACCCGCGCGGGGTGGCCCGTCCCCATCACGTTATGGATGGTAAAGAAAAAACTGCCTTAAAAATGTATACCGATGGCTTCAGCATAAGCGCAATTGCTCAGGAAATCGGTGTATCAACCCCAACAGTTAGTAAATTTTTAATTGCACAGAGTTAAAGGAATCAAAATGCCCAAAAAAACGCCAAAAGTTTCTGTTTTAACACCAATTTACAATACAAATCCGGTACATTTGCGGGAAATGATTGAAAGTATTCTGAATCAAACATTTACGGATTTTGAATTTTTGATTCTGAACGACAGCCCCGATAATCGCGATATTGAAAAAATCGTCCTTGAATACGCAAAGCGCGACAAACGCGTAAAATACGCAAAAAATGAAAAAAATATGGGCATCACGCCGTCGCGTAATAAATTACTAAAAATGGCGACGGGCGAATATGTCGCGATTTTTGACCATGATGATATTTCTGTGCCAACGCGTTTGGAAAAAGAAGTTGCGTATTTGGACACGCACCCATATGTCGGTGTGGTATCGGGTTGGTTGCAATATTTCCCGAAACAGATATTGACATAAAGATTACACTAACAGACAACTGTTATATTGCGCATACGGCGGCGATGATACGCAAATCTGTACTGACCGATAACAATATAGAATACGAAGAATTTTATACCCCGGCGGAAGATTATCGTCTGTGGGCGCGCCTGATGGATGTGACGCATTTTTATAATATTCAAGAAACTTTGGTTAAATATAGGTGGACGGGCGACAACACGTCAGCACGACTGAATGCCAAAACATCTGAAAAACACGATAATATTCAAGCGCAAATTTGTGACAAACATCCGTTTTTAAGACACCAACTTATTAATTTTCGTGCGGACAGATGTTTTAAGTTCAGGCTTAGATTATTCAGCGTAATTCCACTGTTAAAAATAAAAAACAACAAGATATATCTTTTTGAATTTATACCAATATTAGCGATTAAATGGAGATAAAAATGTCTGTTTTAATAAACTTTATCTGTTGTTTAGTACCAATAGCTTCTGTTCGTAGAAAAATAAGAAAGTATTTAAAAACAAAATATATACGATATAGTAATAAAAGAACAGTAATGAACAAAAAGCTATTAAACAAACCTATAATGATTTGGTTTGATCATAGTTTGGGTGGAGGAACAGATGTTTATTCCTTACAACAGTTTACAGAATTATGTAATCAATATGTTGTGTTAAGAATACAGTATTATGCAATATATAAAAGTTTTAAAATACATTCGCCAAACAGCCATAAAACGAAAGATTGTTGGATTGACAATATACAAGATTTAGAAAACTTGTTAAATAAACTTCCAATAAAACATATTGTTGTAAATGATTTAGTTGGCTATAATAACTCACTGGACATTTTAGATTTGATAACTAAAATAAAATATCGAAATAAAACAATAAAAGTTTCGTTTAAATGTCATGATTTTCAGGCTGTTTGCCCTAATTTCACTTTGGTAAATTGCGAGGGTCGCTTTTGTAATTTAAAATATAAATACGGTTGTGAAAAATGTTGGAAAAAGATTCGATTAGGCAATAATGATATTGAAGATAATATTTTGCGTTCAGGTGCAATTGATGTAGGTTCTTGGAGAACGGCATTTGATAAATTTTTTACAACTATTGTAGATGAGGTGGTTGTGTTTTCTGAATTTACACGAAATATATTTATACGTACATATCCTATATTAAAAACTAAAATTATGGTTGTTCCGCATAAAGTAAAAAATTTTTCGAAAGTGATAATTCCAAAACATAACAATATAAATATTGCTTGTCTCGGCAATATATCTTATAACAAAGGCGCAGGAATCATACGCGAAATTTGTGATTATATCAAAAGCAATCCTGAATATGGTAATGTAAAAATATATATAATTGGAAATATATATGATGGTATTAATGAAAAACCAGAAAATTTAGTTATTACGGGAGAATACAAACAAGAAAACCTGCCGTCTATTATTAGCAAACTGAAAATAGATTGTATTTTTATACCATCAATATGTCCGGAAACATTTTCTTATACTACATCAGAGGCAATGTCTATGGGATTGCCTGTGGCTTGTTTTAATCTTGGCGCCCCAGCAGAACGAGTTTCTCAATATGAGAAAGGGTTAATTTTACGCGAAATAGATCCTGTTAAGGCTCTTAAAAAAATAATAAAGTTTGTACAACAATTACATAAAAAGTGATGATTATGGATGAAAAGGAATTAAATGCAATAAAAACAAGTAAGTATTTTAATAAATACTATTATTATATATTACACCCTTTTGTTTTGTTTTCCGGCTTATCTGCAGCAAAACATTATTTGTTTATTGGTTGGAAAAAAAATTATAATCCGTCTACTAGGTTTAATACTTCTATGTATCTTGATGTTAATCCCGATGTTAGAACAGCAGGAATGAACCCGTTAGTTCATTATGAATTATATGGAAAATACGAAAACAGAGATAGATGCCAAAAATTTAAATTGTTAAAGACTGCTTTAAATTGCCGATTTTTTAAAAGAAATACTATACTTATGGCCGATGCTATACATGACAAACATACTGCGCCAATAGATAATTTTGCTTTGTTTGAATATATAATGACTCTTAATCAAAAAAATATAAAAGTTTATTATATTTTAAATAAAGAATATGAATATTATTCCGATATAAAGACAAAATACGGCAAACATATAATACCTTTTGATTCTGTAAGAAACCCTATATTTGTATTGAGGTTATTTTTTCTTTGTTTTAAACTCAGGTATGTTTTAGATTCTTTTGATATTTTTTATACATTGTTTGGTAATATCTTTGTGCGTTCTAAATATACAGATGTTATTTTTACTCAGCATGGCATTACATTTTTTAAAAAATATTACATCAGGCCTGATGTTTATGGACAATTACATCTTAATAAAACAGTGGTCAGTAACGATGTGGAATATAATATATTTAGAGAACTTGGATTATACAAACCTGTTAATATTATAAAATCTGGATTGTTTAGGTGGGATTTACTTAATGAAAAAGGTCAGGCAAGTAAAAATAAAACTATTTTTGTTTATTTTACATACAGGCATTATTTAAAACAACATCCAGATATCTTAAATACGAAATATTTTAAAAATATTTTTTCCATACTAAACGATAAAAGATTGTTATCTGTGATGAAACGTAAAAATATCACTTTTAATATAGCATTGCACCACGCTTTACTGAGATATATAGACAAATCACAATTTAAACATTTGAATATTAATCTTGTTGCAGAGGAAGATATAGGAAAAATAAAAAAATCTGCGTGTTTATTGTTAACAGATTATTCTAGCATGTGTTTCGAATTTATGTTTCAAAATAAACCTGTTGTATTTTATAGATTAGATGAAGATGATTTTTATAATTCTGAACAAGATTGCAAATATTCTCGTGATATCAAATCGTCAGATAAATTAATTTTTAATGTGTTTAAAAAACAAGATAAAGTCGTAGATAAAATAATAAAGTATATAAACAATGATTTTATCATAGAACCATATTATAAGCAAAAATCATCTAAATTTTTTTACAACAAACAAAACATACGAAAAAATTTTTATGATTATTTGAAAAAGAATTGGTAACAAATGACGGGGAACCCGTCATTTGTTACTGTATTATTCCTTTCGTATTCCACACAAATTCTGTTAATTGACGCGTTCCTCCAGCATAAGCGCCAAATCTAAATTGCACCGATGCATTATTACGTATAGCCCCCATAGCAAATAAATATTCAGAAATTACAGCTGCATTGGCATAGTATTTTTTATTTGTCATAGATATAGGCAATGTAATATTCACAGTAACCTCATATCCTGGAGTACAATTCATACTTCCACTCCAAATTCCCCCTTGTTCAACCCAGCCGGATTTGTATTTGCGGTACCAGGTATAGTTATTGTCTGCGGTTGGTGCCTGTGATTCAATTACGTAATCATATCCTTTCAATGTTGTTATATCATTGGTATTTGTTGTCACATTAGTCCGCAGAGTGCTGATATCACCCAATGCCGTGATTTGTGCAGATACCGCCACAATCTCGTCATGAATCGCAGAAATGCGGGCCAACAATGTCGTCGTCGATTCTTTGTCCGCAATCTCTGCGTATTGTGTGGCCAATGTTTCCAATTCATCTTGTCTGTCTTTGATAACCTCTATCAAATAATTCAGATCTTGGTTCAGTGTTGTTGGGTCAATTTTTGCTGTCGGCTGGTAATCATATTGCCGTGTCAGGGGCAAATTCCGCGCAATAGTGATAGCATCCAACGCGGTTGGTGCCACCTCGAACACAACTTTGCCGCCGGTATAGGGAATATCTGCATCCAACCCGCCAGATGTTCCGACTATGTTATATCCTGTTGCTGTTGTACCATTTTTAGTCACCGAAATAAGGGAAATTAAAGGTGAATTCAGTCGTCGACCCATTTCCCATATATGATACTTTTTGCATAAAAACTCCTTTTGTTATAACAAAAAATCCCCACACGAAATGGTGCAGGGTAATAAAAAAACAGCCGGCAAAATTCGCCCGCTGGCATGCTTTTATTATATCAAAAAACCAACTTTAAAACAATAATGCAGTTTATCATAATATTAATTGTTTATGTATCGCCTCGCAACTCTCCGGGACTAATCACCCACAAAATTTTACAATTTTGCGGGGCCCGAACCTCGCCCCTTTGCCGACAAAATCAAAAACCGCCCTTTCGGACGGTTTTAAAACTTTGGTGCGAGCAAAGTACTTCGGCGGTTTTACCGCCTCGCCTCGCAACTCGCCCCTTTGCCGACAAAATCAAAAACCGCCCTTTCGGACGGTTTTAAACTTTGGTGCGAGCAAAGGGGCTCGAACCCTCGACCTCAACCTTGGCAAGGTTGCGCTCTAGCCAACTGAGCTACGCTCGCAATGCCTGCACATATTGGCATACATTTTTTCAAAATGCAAGTATTATTTTCTAAAACTCTACACGCAAACCAACGGTCGCATTCACGTACACCATCTTGTCGGCACTGAACCAATCGCGACGCAGTTCGTCGTCCGAACTGGTCAATTGCCATTTTATTTTCTGCATATACATTCCGCGCAAACCGACATCTAAAAACAGCCGTTCATTCACGCCATACGAACCACCAACGGCCAACATCGGCACCAAATTAGATGTATTTGTTTCCGCCTTGTTAAACTGAATCACGCCAGCATCATCAACAATACCAAAATTCTGTAATTCATAGACATCCGACAAATCGCCATATGAATCAGTCAATTGTAATACCGTTTTCGTATTTGCATAACCCGCCCCAACACCAACATACGGAATAAATTGACGCGTTGGCTTGCGAATACCGTCAAAGAAATCATAAAACGCCATTACACCATAAATATCACTGGACAAAGTCGATTGCACACCACCACTTTGCGCCTCGACCATATAACCCGACGACAAAGTCAATGTTCCATCAAACAACGGATTTTGGTTATAATCGGCCTCGGCAATATGATCAAAACCAAATTCAACACGCCACTGTGGTGCATCCGGCATTGTTAGCCCTAAACTCACCCCCGCGGTAAAGGCAACCTCGCTATAATTATTTGCCGCCGGCAAATCACCCAAACGCCCATAGCCGGCATATTCGAACCCACTGGGTTGACCCGATGCCTCGTACCAGGCCTTGGTCACAATTTCGCCACTGCTGACATCGCGCATATACTGTCCGGTTAAACCACCAATTTCATTTTGAATCTTTGCACGACCGTACGACGCACCACCACGCACAGAAATAACAAAACGCATACCGTCATCACCCGCCCACGAATCGCGCGTATAACGCCCGGGATATTGCCAGTTAGCATCCGCCGACGTAGTCGCAACCAATGCCGATAAAAACATAAAACTAAATACAGATTTTCTCATTTTCACTCTCGCACTTTTATCAGACGAATTATACCACAAAACAGGCTATAAAAAAATAGATTTTTATACATATAAAAACTAAATATCAAAATAGAATGCAACAGATACACAGTTATTTGCGAGTGCAAAAAAACCAAATGCGGAAAGAGAATGGAGCAAATGCGCCGTTGTTTATGAGTGCAGTGTACGTAACGCTACATAAACGAATAAACAACAAGCAGTTGCCCATTATATTTTCGCACAAAGCAGATATCCTGTTATATTTCCATACTATTTCACAATGTCGTGAAAGATTTCGGCAGGAACAGTTCCACCGGTGACCCTACTTTCCATCGGTGAAAAATCGTCATTTCCAACCCACACACCAATCACATGTTTATCAGTTGCGCCAATAAACCACGCATCCCTATTTTCATTACTGGTGCCGGTTTTTCCACCCAAAACGCCCGGTGCCATAGCCCTGTGTCCGGTTCCACCCGGTGCCACAACATCCGCCAATAATTCGCGCATCGCATCAACGGTGTTTTGTTGCAAAACCTGTATCGGTTCAGACGGATTTCTTTCGTATAAAACCTCGCCACTTGGCTTTGTAATTTTTGTAATTGAATATGGATGCACCGATTGCCCATCGTTCCAAATCACCGCATACATATTTGTTAAATCTAAAAGTGTCATTTCGCTGCCGCCCAGCACAGTTGAATATTCGCGCTTTAATTTCGTGCCAACCCCCAAACGCCCCGCCATATCCAACACAGAATCAATTCCATAAATCTTGGTCAATTTCACCGGCACAGAATTCACACTTTTTGCAAACGCCACCGACAGCGGAATATCGCCATAATAATGTTCGTTATAGTTTTTTGGATTATAATCCCCAACCGCAAACGGGGAATCATTAACATATGAATCCGGCGTCAAACCATTTTCCAACGCCATTAAATATACAACGGGCTTAAACGCACTGCCTGGCTGGCGCGCCGCCAATGTGCGATTAAATTGACTGGATTGATAATCGGCACCGCCCGCCATTGCACGCAACGCACCATCATACGACATCGCCAAAACCGCGCCTTGGTATGCACCAACACGTCCCGGCAACACCGCGGCAACACGTTCTTGTAAAGCCCGATTTAGCGTAGTATACACCAAAACATCGCTATCCAAATCGCCCATCACAGAATTTAATTCATCGGCAACATAATCCGTCCAATAACGATATATATTTGTGTCACGGACACCACGTGCGGGCCGTAATTCGGCCGCAGCCGCACGCGCCACATTCAAAGTAATATATTTTTGTCGCACCATTTCGGCCAATATAACACGCGCCCGCGCAATATTCTTTTCTGGATTTTTTAATGGACTATACAATGTTGGCGCCTTTAACATTGCCGCAATTTGTGCAGACTGGGCCACCGATAATTCACGCGCAGAAACGCCGAACATTTGCCGCGCCACCGCATCAATACCGCGCATTCCACCAACCAAAGATACACGGTTCATATACAAATCCAAAATTTGATTTTTTGTAAAACGATTTTCCAACCATTTAGCCAAAATCAATTCTTGGACTTTGCGGGATATTTTTTTATCACGCGACAAGAAAATATTTTTTGCCGTTTGCTGGGTAATCGTCGACCCGCCGGCCGCAAACCGTCCCTGGAAAAGATTCAAAAACAATGCACGAAACGTCGATTTGAAATCAATTGGCCCATGTTCGAAAAAACGTTTATCTTCGATTGCGACAATTGCCTGCCACACATGCGGTGGCAAAGTATCAACCGACACCGGCGTTCCCATAATACGATTAGAACTGCGAATTTCAACCCCTGCATCATCCAAAAACACAATCGTCGGCAACCGTGTTTCATGCAATATAGAATCCAAAGACGGCATCCGTAAATACACAACCCCAACGTATCCCGCAACAAAAATTATACCAATCAGCCCCAGGTTAAAGAAAAATGCAAACACCCGTCGCCGGAACGATGGCTTTTTTTCTTTTTTTTTGCTATTCAAAGATTTCTCGTCTTGCTTTGACATTTTGTTTTTTCAATTTTTTATAAACTGCATCTGTGTCTATTTCTGCCATAAAAAATCCCTTTACCTATCAACAGGGATTATACCACAAAAAAACAATAAATATGATAAAAATCTAATACATTTTTGGATGACGTTTAGATACAATCCATGTCCCAACACCCGCATCAATACCCGACACAAATAAAGGCATTTTGTATTTTTGTGCAAATTTAACACTGCGTTTGTGTAAAACCTGGCCCCGTCCATTAACCATCAAATCCAACATTTTGGTATAAGACACATTTTTGAAAACATGCGCATCCGGATGTTTATTAGGATTTTTATCACAAATCCCGCCACCGTCTTTGAAAAACCAACAAAAATCCGCACCCAGGGCAATTGCCACAGCAACCGCCGAAATATCGGAACCTTCGCGCCCCAGCGTTGTGATATCACCGTATTCCGTCACACCCTGGAATCCGGCAATAATTGGGATGCCATATAACGGATTTACCAGTTCCATTCCCATATGCTGAATCTGTGCATCCCCAAAATTATCGTCAGTTTTAATTCCGCATTGATACGCATTATACCCACGCGCCATAATCCCAATTGCATTTAACCGCATCGACAGTAATGCCACCGTTTGCATTTCCCCCGTCGCCAGCAAAGCATCCAATTCGCGCGGGTTTGGTTTTGATGCAACATTATGCGCCATCGCATCCAGATTATTGGTTGTTTTGCCCATTGCCGATACAACAACCGCCATAACATTATACTTTAATAACAAACTTTTTATAACATCGGCAACACGACCAACCCCCGCAACATCAGGAATAACCGAACCGCCAAATTTCAACACACAACTTTTATATTCTAAATCTTTCATAATTAACCTTTGAACCCCATCGCAACAATAAACATTTCGACACTATCTTTGCGTGATGCAGGTGGTTTTATATGGTGCACAGTTGCAAATTTTTCCTTAATCTGTTTCAACAAATCATTTGTTGTGCCACCGGTAAAAGATTTTGCAACAAAAGTCCCGCCCGGCTTTAACGCACGCAACGCAAAATCAAACGCATATTCCAATAAAACCATTTGCCGTAAATGATCGGTTTTTTTATGTCCAACTGTATTTGGTGCCATATCAGACAACACAACATCCACCGTCCCAGATTCCGCGTTTTCCAAATTCAATTTTTCCGTCAACCAACGCAAAGCATCATCAGTTGTAAAATCGCCTTGATAAAATTCAACATTATTGATTGGCGTAATTTCCAACAAATCCATCGCAAAAATTTTGGACCGCGAATATGTACGCGCAATATATTGCGACCAAGATCCCGGCGCCGCACCCAAATCAACCACAACCTGATTGTTTTTCAAAAAATGGAAACGTTCATCCATTTCAATCAGTTTATATGCCGCCCGCGCCCGATATCCATCACGATGCGCGCGTTCAACATATGGATCAGCCGCCTGGCGACGAATCCATTCAGCCGAAGATTTATGTGCAGCAATTTTTTTATTTAATATTTTCATATTGTTTTTTTATAAGTTCAATAACCATTGTATGAAATTCGTTTGCGCTTTTTAACGGTTCTGGGAAAAATAACCCATTTTTGAAAAAATATCCAACTTTGGTTTTTTGTGTCATTGTATCATAATCTACAAACAACCATTGGGCCCCAAATCCACCGGACAGCACACCCATCCCAGATTCTCTATTTTTATCCAGTCGCGCACAACCATCATATACGACAACCAAACTAAAACCTTTTACTTTTTCACCACGACAACTATGCGATACAACCGGACAAATTTGGGATACGCCAACGGGATTCAAGGTTTTATTATTTTTTTTCATTTGTTTTCCTTTTTTATAACCCTCTCCCGCTTTGATACCCCAATTACTATTTTTATTCTTTGACCTTTACACGCGCGGCCAACAAACTGGATGCTAAACTTGCACGATAATATGAATCTTCGGCATTCAAAGAATCACGATTATCAAAAAAATACGCAACCGCCGTCGTTTTATTCACAGGATTATAATCAGTCGTTATAACACGACCACCATGTTTCACATTTTGTCCAATCCGGAACGTTCCACGTACATCCCCAGAATATGTCGCAACAAAATTATACCCACGGCGTTTATGATTTGCCACACTGACCGGAGATACCGAAACCACCACCAATGATTGCTGATCTTTTACCAAACTTGTCATAATCTAAGCCTTTTTATTTTGCGCCTGGGACACCACCGGGAACAGAACCCTGTTGCATACGTTGCATCACAGCCTCCATCCCGCCCATGCGTTGAATCATAGCCATTTGCTGTTTCATTTTCAGGTATTGTTTAATAATATGTTCAACCTCGCGCACAGTGCATCCCGCGCTTTCCGCAATACGAGCCTTGGCATTGGCAAAGATTTTTTCCGGATCTGCACGTTCCGCAGCGGTCATCGATTCCAATATTTTAATCTGGGCATCGACACTGCCATCTTTAATCTTTTCCTTCATAGCATTAACGGCACCCGACATTCCCGGCACCATTTTCAACAGGCCGCTAAAATTACTCATCTTTTTAATCTGTTTCAATTGGGCCAACATATCGTTCATATCAAATTGCCCAGACATCATCCGTTCCGCCGTTTCCCGCATCCCAGACGGCATTTTAATATCCTGCGCGGATTCTGTGTTTGCATCAACGTTTTCTTGCTTTTTTGCTTTTTTACCAAAACCAAACATTTTCGACTCCTTTTTCCAATAAACATTACCAAAAAAATATTATTTGTCCAAATACTTTTTCAAATATCGCCCGGTCAGTGATTCTGGAACAGCGGCCACTTGCTCTGGTGTGCCGGTTGCCACCACACGCCCGCCGTTATCACCACCATTTGGTCCCAAATCAATAATCCAATCGACCGATTTAATAACATCCAAATTATGCTCTATCACAACCACAGTATTACCCGCATCAACCAATTCTTGTAAAACATTTAACAGCATTTTTATATCTTCGAAATGTAATCCTGTTGTCGGTTCGTCCAAGATATAAATCGTTTGACCGGTACTGCGCGCACTTAATTCTTTGGATAATTTGATACGTTGCGCTTCGCCCCCCGATAAATCCAACGAACTTTGCCCCAGTTTGATATAATCCAAACCAACGCGTTTTAATAATTCTAATTTATGCGCGATTTTCGGCACATTGATAAAGAATCTATACGCCTCTTCAACCGTCATATTTAAAACATCGGCAATCGATTTATCTTTGTATTTCACAGCCAAAGTTTCGTCATTATAACGCGTCCCATGACATTTATCACACTCGACATAAACATCGGCCAAAAAATTCATTTCAATTTTAATTTGACCATCACCCTGACATGCCTCGCAACGACCACCCTTGACATTAAACGAAAAACGCCCCGATGTGTATCCACGGGCCTTGGCCTCGGGCAATTCGGCGTAAAAATCACGAATATCGGTAAACACCCCGGTATAAGTTGCAGGATTACTGCGCGGGCTGCGTCCAATTGGTGATTGGTCAATATCGACAACTTTATCGACATTTTCCATGCCGCGAATAATATCGTGGGCACCCGCCTCTAACTTTGAATTATATAAAACGCGCATCAGTGCCGGATATAACGTATCCAACAATAACGTAGATTTTCCAGACCCTGAAACACCCGTCAGCGCAACAAATTTACCCAATGGTATTTCAACATCAATATTTTTCAGGTTGTTTGCGCGCGCACCATGAATTGATATAACATGACCATTACCGGCACGACGTTTGGAT
>CADCAA010000025.1:10625-30534 GCA_902799285.1 uncultured Pseudomonadota bacterium | reverse complement strand
TGCGGGGCGCACCGCAACAAGCCGTAACAGTGGTACCGCGTCACGCACAAACACCACCCGTTCACGCAGCGTTTCAGTCCGTTCGACCGCGACACCTGTGCGTACAACATCTGTATCAACACGTCGTGCCAACACGAACCAAGCACGTGCGGGTACAACGGCGCGTGCAGCTACATTGAACACGACTGCGAATGTATATAATCCGGTTGTGCAATCGCGCACACCACGCGCATCGGTGGTGACAACACGTGGCGCAACTATGCGTGTTGCTACGACTGGTTCATCTAATGTGACACCGACCGCAGAAACAGTTGTGGAAACAACGTCGGAATTGGATGCAATTAAATCACTGACCGAAGCGTGCCAGGCACAATATGCGGCATGTATGGATAATTATTGTAATGTGTTGGATGACAACCAGGGACGTTGCACATGTTCCAAAAATATCACTAATTATGAAAAGACCGAGGCCGCTTTGGAAAGCGCGACCGAGGCATTACAGGATGTTGCCCGCAATATCCAATATATTGGTTTGACATCTGATCAGATTTCAACATTGTTTACCGAGACCGAGGCAGAATTGTCAATGAAAAACGCCAAGGACAGTTCGGCCATTCGTTCAAGTTTGGATAAAGTAAAACGCATGGTTGTTGATGTTAAGTCTGGGACGGCATCAGCCACAGCGACGTCCGGTAATGCGATGAGTTTTGATTTGTCCGGCCTGTTAAACTTTGATATGGGCGATTTTGGGTTTGATTTGACCTCGTTTATGAACACAACATCAAATACAAGCAGTATTTCAAATCAACGCGGTGAATCGTTGTATAAAACGGCGGTTGCACGTTGCAAGGCATCTGTGTTGAATTCTTGCACAGCCCAAGGTGTTGATGCGGCGGTTGTGACAAATTCATACGATTTGGAAATCGATAAATCTTGTTTGGCGTATGAACGCGCGCTGACAGAATCCAACACACAAATGACACAAACTGTTGCAAATGCCAAAGAAGTTTTGAAAAAGGCACGTTTGATGGTTGCGCAAAACAAGAATTCATACGATTTGCGCGGATGCGTCAGTGCGTTGGAATCATGTATGCAGGACGATTATGTTTGTGGCAACGGGTACGAAGGTTGCTTGGACCCAACCGGTCAATATATTGTGAACGGCAGTGTTGTTATCGGCAGTTTGCCTGGCAATAATACAGATACAACAACATCAACATATTCACATGACAATTTGTTCGAAACATGGAAAGTCAATGGTTCTACCCCATGGGATGGCAACACAACGTTGGTTGAATATATTGAAGATACAGTGACCAGCACGGCGGCCAAGACTTCTTCGGACAAGATGTCGGCGTATTTACAAAACAAAATTGGTTATCACGATGATAAAAACAACAAAGACTATGGTATGTGTATGTCTGTGTTGAATCAGTGTCAGAATTATACATATAATTCCAAGACTAGCAAATATGACCCGACGAACGAGGTTATTAAACAATTCTTGGCACGCGCTTTGGTGCAAATCAAATTGGCCCAGGACGAATTGTTGGCATCGTATGCCCAGGATTGCGTCAGCGATGTTTCCAGTTGTTTGACTTCGAACAACTATGACGAGTCAAATCCAACAGGCACAAAATCCAGGGCAGCAATCAATTCTTGCTATTCACAAATCAAGACATGTATGTCTGTGAACGGCAATGTATATGGTTCAATCCAGCCCGAAGCTTTGCGGACATGGGTGACCGGAATATACAGCAGTATCGAAATTTACCAATCAACCGAAGCAATTGACCAGGCTTGCAGCGTCCTGACCGAGGAATCAGATTGTAAAGCAGCGCGTGGTTATTGCGATAACGGAAATTCGGTTACGGCTTTGAATAACGGTGGTGCTATGTGCCAATGGAATTCGGGAACATGTTCAACAGCAAGTGGCGTTGCATGTACAGCCGCATCTAATTAAAACAAAACCCCGGAAACGGGGTTTTTATTTTGGGGCGACGCCCGATGGCGCTATAACAGAGTTCATCCGCTTACGCTTCGCTACAGCGCTACAGCGAGATTACAGAGTTCATCCGCTTACGCTTCGCTACAGCGAGATTACAGAGTTCATCCGCTTACGCTTCGCTACAGCGAGATTACAGAGTTCAATTGTGGCAGAATTAAATAACCAGATTTGGGCGGGTGGTGCGCAGGTTTTCCAATGATTTTTCCTGCACTTTTTTGAATTCATCGGGGTTCCAGATTTGGAAACTGTTTCCGCGGCCAACAAACAATGCCCTATCGGTAATTCCCGCGTGTTTCAGTAAATCATTTGGGATAACAATCCGGCCCGTCACATCAAATTGTAATGGACGCGCGTCCGCGAACAACATTGCCGATAAATCATCCAAAGCATTATCAAAAACACCCATTTTATCGGTCGCAGCCGCCAATTGTTCCATACGGGACATGGATAACCCATCAATACACTTGTTAGTAAAAGAACGGTAAAGCACGACGCCGGCGAATTTATCATTATTTAACGAAGCACGAAAGGATGCCGGCACAGAAATGCGTCCTTTGCTGTCCAAACGGTTTTCATAAGATGAGAGAAACAATGACATTTTATCCTTTGGCACCCGGGCGATTCACCGGTTTCTTTCGTCCTTCGTGCATCAGTGTAGCACCCGGATTTTTTATTGTCAATGACAATTCATAATCAATTTATGGGATTTTATGGTTTTACAAGACAAATTTAACTTTTTCAAAATATTTTTCAAATAATTACATTTTCCACTTGACCTGCGATTCGTTTTTGTTCTAAGATGTTTGTATAGACAAAGGGAAAGAGTTCTAAATCGCTTGAAATCCCCGGATTTCTGGCAAAAATCAAATAAAAACAACCAAACGATGGCCGATGATTTGTAAATACGCCTGTAAATACAAGCAAAAGCCGTCAAAACCCAAAGGAGGGACCCACACAATGCAAAAAAACATTAAACAAATAATGATTGCACTGGACCAGGTTTTGAATACCACCGTTTGGGTAAATCAAGATAGACAAATCATCTCGTTAAGTGATGAATTGCATATTGGTCACAATAATGCACCACGTTCTATCGAAGATTTGCCGCGCGCGTCACTGGTCGGTGCGTATGTATCATTACAAATCAGAACCGATAATTTTGATGTCGCGGCCGAAACATTGGAAACACATGATTTGGCGTTGAAAGTCAAAGAAATGGTATTTTCCGAGGCTAAGAAAATTATCGATAACGATACAGAAGGCAGCGAAAAACACGTCAAGGCTGCATAAGAAAGTTTCCGGGAGACCGGAAGGAGAGGAGAAATCGCCAACAAGTAATTGTTGGCGATTTTATTTTTATCTGTCACGGGAACGTGGCAACATTGTGATATTTTGTTCTGGGGTCATACCTGCGGCCTCCATTATTTTTACTAGTTTTGCCCGGGACACAACCCAATGTTTGGCCTCGGCCGCCTGGCGTTCAGCTTTATTCATTGTTTTTTTAGGGGCGGTTTTGTTTTTATGCCATGTATTTTTCTTTTTTTGAATCATATTTTCTTCCTTTGGTTGCATATGGATATTATAATCCGCGTGCGGGTATATTTGTATCCGTATGTCAACCTAGGAATCCGCTTTCGTTACACTACAGCGAGATTAAAAATTATGATAATTCGTTGCGGATGGGGGCGACGGACGCAACACGTTCACGAATAACAGTGTTAAAGTCCGCGTTGCTTAAATCCACCGCGTATTTTATTGCGTTTGCAAATGCCAAAGCGTCACTGTTCCCGTGGGTTTTGACCGAAAAGCCGTTTAATCCCAAAAATGTTGCGCCGGCGTATGACCGCGGATCGATTTTATGTTTCAATCTTTTGAATACATGAACCAAGAAAAAAGCCCCAATTATTGCAAGCAAGGATTTCTTGAAATTTTCAACGATGACGCGTTTTATTAATTTTGCGGTACCCTCGACCGTTTTTAACACAATATTGCCTGTAAAGCCGTCTGTGACGACAACCTGGACACGTCCAGCACTGATGTCGGTCGGTTCAACAAAGCCGATGTATTCGTATGGTAATTCAGACTTGTGTTCGGTTAAAACGCGATTTAATTCCTGTAATGTTTCGTTGCCCTTGGTTTCTTCGGTGCCGATATTCAAAATTCCCAGGCGCGGGCGCGTCATTTTACCTATAACCTCGGCATAGACACTGCCCAATATAGCAAAATCAAACAGGTTTTGTGCGTCGCATTGGACGTTTGCACCTAAATCCAAAACCACCACACGGGAATCACCACCACCCGATGGCAACATTGTTGTAATCGCAGGACGCGATATGCCATCAATAGTCTTTAACGCCAATTTAGAAAGGGACATTAAAACACCGGTGTTTCCCGCACTGACCACCGCGGATGAATTGCCGGCACGCACATCACGTATTGCCATAAACATTGATGTTCCGTCGGCATGACGAATAACATCGCGAATTTTATCAGTTCCTAAAATCACGTCTGGGGCATCAATAATTGTACTGTTGCGGGCGACACGTGGAAATTTTTTCAAAAGTTTATACAGGGTCACCTTTTTCCCAAATATGCGGAAATGGACAGAACCCTCGCCATACTGATACAGAAATTGGTTGATGCCGCCCAGGACAACCTTTGGACCTTTGTCACCACCAAATGCATCTATGGATATAACTTTTGTCATGATTTTTCCTTACAAAAAAACGGCAGACCGATAACCATATTGTATCACAGGGTCATCAAATCTGCCATATTTATTTTTTGTTCGATTATTTTGCACCGCATGCAGGGCAAACATGATGTGGGCGTTTCTTTTCGCCACAAGATTTGCATACGCCGACCGGCATAATTTTCAATGCGTCATGAGATTGACGTTGTGCGCTGCGTGCTTTACTTGTTTTACTTCTGGGCGTTGCCATTTTACAATCCTTTTTAATTAAACCTGTTATATTCTATTCAATTATTCCCCATTTGCAAGGAAAAGTTTTATCGCCGGTACAGTTGTAAAAAACAATCACAACTGCCCCGTATGTCTCGTTTCACTCGACATCCACCCCTTCTTTCATAAAGACGGGGAATAAAGATGCACCCCCTCCCACACGGGGAGGGGAATTTATACTAGATGTCCAACAACTGTTGTTGTTCGCCACCTTCGCGCGCCAATTTTTCGGCACGTTCTTCTTGGCGGGCGATTTCACGAACGCGACGTACATAGGCACCCGTTCCAATTGGGATTAAACGTCCAACGATTAAGTTTTCGTTGATACCAACCAATTTATCGGTCGAACCGTTGATAGCGGCATCCACCAAAACTTTGGTTGTTTGTTGGAACGATGCGTTCGAGATAAACGAACGAGATGTCAATGACGCACGGGTCAAACCAACCAGGACTTGGGAAGCCTCGGCCGGGCGGCCGCCATCATGAACAACACGGGCATTTTCTTCTTCGAAATCGACACGGTCGACAACCTGGCCCATCAAGAATCCTGTATCACCCGGATTCGCGATTTCAACACGGCGTGTCATTTCACGTATCAAAATTTCGATATGTTTGTCGTTGATTGTCACGCCCTGGAGGCGATAAACCTGTTGCACTTGGTCAACCATAAATGTTGCCAATGCTTTTTGACCCAAAATACGCAAAATATCCTGGGGCACGGGTTCGCCATCGACCAATTTTTCGGCCTTTTTAACCGTATCGCCGCTGCGGACCAACAGATTTGTTCCCTTTGGCACGGCATATTCCACAGGTGCGGTTCCGTCAAATGGTTCGATACGAATGATTATTTTGGATTTCGCATCTTCCAATTCAACGGTACCGTCTATTTCAGCCAATAACGCCGGATTTGCAGGACGACGCACCTCTAATAATTCTTCGACGCGTGGCAGACCGCCGGTAATATCGCCCGTTTTTTTAGCCTGGACAGGAATACGTGCCAAAACATCACCAGCAGAAACCGATGCACCATTTTCAACCGTCAATACGGAATACATTGGCAACATATATTCGGCAATTTTTTTGCCACCCAGCGATATAACCTCGCCTTTATCATTAACCAATGTGATTGATGGGTTTAATGCCTTTTTAGTATTCAATTTCCAATTGATAACCTTGCGCGATGTGATTCCGGTTGTGCCATCGATTTCTTCTTGGAACGATACGTTTTCAATCAAATCGTTAAAGCACACTGTACCATCTTTTTCAGCAATAATATCGTTGGAATATGGATCCCATTCGGCAACTTTGGCACCTTTCTCAACCATGTCGCCTTCGCCAACAATCAATTTAGACGCATATGGCAAAGCGCAACTGAACAATTTGTTGTCTTTGTCGTCAACCACGGCGATTTCACCATTACGAGATAATACAACCACACGACCAGCGTTATTTTTAACAGTATTCACACCAATCAATTTGATTTTACCCGCAACAGGCATTTCAATAAAGTGGCTGTCGGCACTACTTTCAGCAATACCACCAATGTGGAAGGTACGCAAAGTCAACTGAGTTCCAGGTTCACCAATTGATTGTCCGGCAATAACGCCCACAGGTTCGCCAACATGGACCAGCGCATTGCGCGACAAATCCATACCATAGCATTTTGCACACAAACCGTCGCTTTGGCAGGTCAAAACACTGCGCACATCGACGGATGGCAAACCACATTCATTGATAACCTTGGATGCAGATTTTGTCACCAATTCGCCCTCGGGCACGATTACTTCCTTGGTAATAGGATTGATAATGTCGTGTGCAGCCGTGCGGCCCAATACCACATCACCCAATGGCACAACCAAAGTTGAACCTTGGTACACTGGTTTTGCAGTAATGAATTCATGCGTACCGCAATCATGTTCTGTGATAACGGTATTTTGAGCCAATTCGACCAAACGACGTGTCAAATAACCAGCAGTTGCAGTTTTCAAAGCCGTATCCGACATACCCTTGCGCGCACCGTGGGTGGATGTAAAGTATTCGGACATAGTCAAACCTTCTTTAAAGTTTGAAATAATTGGAACTTCGATAATTGAACCGTCTGGTTTCTGCATCATACCACGCATACCAGCCAACTGTTGAACCTGGGTCTTGGAACCACGAGCCTTGGAATCAGCCATCATATAAATAGAATTCCAATTATCGCCTTCGGTCTTGCTTAATGCCGCAAATGCCAAATTACCCAATTTATCGGTTGTTTTCTGCCACAAATCAATCAATTTGTTATGACGTTCACCGCCAGACAGCAAACCGTTTTGATATTGTTCTTCGATTTCTTCGGCACCCTTGGTTGCTTCGGCAATCATAGCTTCTTTTTCTGTTGGAATAACAATATCGTTAAAGCCAATAGAAATACCACTGCGTGCAGCCTGTTCGAAACCAGTATCTTTCAAAGCGTCAGCCAACAAAATCATTGCTTTATCGCCGCAACGTTCATATGTTGTTGCCAACAATTTTTCAATTGCACCCTTGGGCATAACCTTGTTCACCAAATCAAATGGCATATTTTCAGAATCAGGCAATAATTCACCCAAAATCATACGACCAGCTGTTGTGGCGTATGTTTTGCCCTTGATACGTGCATAAATAGGTGTATGCAACGTAATCAGTTTGTTTTCCAATGCCAATTTGACCTCGTCCATACCCGAAAAACGTGGCGATTTTTTCTCGTCATGTTCACCGTTAATCAGCGAGATATAGTAAATACCCAAAACCATGTCCTGGGACGGCACAGTCATAGGATCGCCGTTCGCAGGTGACAACACGTTGTTTGTGGACAACATTAATGTACGAGCCTCTAATTGTGCCTCTAATGAAATTGGCACGTGCACAGACATCTGGTCACCGTCAAAGTCAGCGTTAAATCCTTTACAGACCAATGGATGCAGGCGGATTGCCTTGCCCTCTATCAAAACAGGTTCAAACGCAATCAATGACAATCTGTGCAAAGATGGGGCACGGTTCAACAATACAGGATGTTGATAAATAACCTTTTCCAAAATATCCCATACAACATCTTCGCCGTTTTCAACCATTTTGCGCGCGGTTTTCAGTGTGTTAGCATAACCGCCAGCAAGTAAACGCGCAAACACAAATGGTTTGAACAATTCCAATGCCATTGTTTTTGGTAATCCCACCTGGTGCATACGAAGTGTTGGTCCCGGTGTAATAACAGAACGACCGGAATAATCCACACGTTTACCCAACATATTCATACGGAAACGACCGGATTTACCGCGCAATGAATCAGACAAAGATTTCAGCGGACGACGGTTTTGTGAAACCATTGGGCGTGCTTTGTGTCCGTTATCAAACAGGGAATCCACCGCTTCCTGCAACATACGTTTTTCATTACGGATGATGATGTCAGGCGCATGCATTTCCATAAATCTTTTCAAACGATTATTACGGATGATAACGCGACGATACAAATCGTTCAAATCAGACGCCGCAACATGGCCCGCATCCAATGTGACCAATGGACGCATATCTGGTGGAATAACCGGGATAATATCCGGCAACATCCACGCGGGTTCTGTTTTGGAATCCAGGAAAGATTCGACCAACTTTAATTGTTTAATCAACAACTTGCGTTTTTGTTCAGATTTGGTTTCCGCCAATTCTGCGCGCAAACGTGTGCGTTCGTCGCCCATATCCAAATTGGCGATAATGCTGCGGATACCTTCGGCACCAATGCCAACACGGAAAGAATCCGCGCCAAATTCTTCGATTTTAGCCTGGTATTCATCGTTGCTGATAACATCATACATTTTCAAACTGGTTAATCCCGGTTCGATAACAATGTACGCGTCGTATGAAATAACCTGTTCCAATTTTTTCTGGGGCAAATTATTCAACAGAACGGCACAAACAACACCACGGAATTTAATACGTTTATATCTTCCGCAGGCACATTCATAATCCTTTACAGGACCGAAAATCTTTTGACAGAACAAACCGTCTGCTTCTGGTTTCAAGGAATGATAATTGATTGTTTCTGGTTTTGTAACTTCACCATGCGACCAAGACAGAATTTCTTCTGGGGACGCAATAGAAATACGCAAAGCATCAAACTGTTCTTTGGTTTCGATTTGTCCAAATATCTTTTGCAACATATTTGTCATGTATTTTGCTCCTTTGAAGTCGCTTTTTATTTTTTTATCTGGCGTGGGCGGCCCCGCCGCCCAGTATCAGATAATTAATCTATTTTCTTTGGTGTCATTGCCAAGCCCAATCCACGCAATTCGCGAACGAACACGTTGAATGCCTCTGGCGTACCGGTTTGGAAATCATTACTGCCAGAAATGATGGCTTCGTACATTTTGTTACGACCCGTAATATCGTCGGATTTCACCGTCAACATTTCGCGCAACAAGTGTGCGGCACCATGAGCCTCAAGAGCCCAAACCTCCATTTCACCCAAACGCTGGCCACCCATGTGTGCCTTACCTGACAAAGGCTGTTGTGTGACAAGCGAATAACTGCCCACAGAACGAGCGTGAATCTTTTCATCCACAAAGTGGTGCAATTTCAACATATACATAACACCAACCGTCACAGGACGTGCAAATTTTTCACCCGTCATACCGTCGTACAATGTGAATTGGCCGGTTTCTGGTAATTTTGCCAATTTCAACATAGCCTTAATATCATCTGGGTTTGCACCATCGAATGTTGGTGTTGCCATTGGCACACCGTCACGCAGCAATGCGGCCTCGGCCCGGACATCGGTATCCGTCATTTTTTCCAGTTTTTCAGCCACTTCCTTGCCATAGATTTTACCCATAATATTGCGCAAATCATCGGTCACGGCACGTTTCTGTTTGACTTCGTCCAAGACTTCGCCGATTTGTTGACCCAATGTACGCGCTGCCATACCAAGGTGGGTTTCCAAAATCTGGCCGATGTTCATACGTGATGGCACACCCAATGGATTCAAAACGATATCGACCGGGGTTCCATCTTCCATATATGGCATATCTTCGATTGGAACAACCTTGGACACGATACCTTTGTTTCCGTGACGACCGGCCATTTTATCCCCTGGTTGCAATTTCATTTTGTGTGCGATATAAACTTTGACCTCTTTCAAGACGCCCGCACTGAGTGAATTGCTTTCTGTGGCCTTGGCAATTTCAGCATCAGCCTTTTCGTTCAAGGCCGCCAATTTTGCGTTATGTTGTTCCGCCAATTCAGCGATTTTGGCCTGGATTTCTTTATTTTTAACGGACATTTTCTTGACGTCCGTTGGACGAATTGCTTCGAACACTTCGGCTGTCAATTTTTTGCCAATAAATGGTTTGATACTGCCTGTGCCGCCATCGATTGTTTCGGATTCAGCCATTTGGAAAATTTGATCAGCAAAACCACGTTCGATAATCGCGATTTCTTCGTTTCTGTCTTTGTTGATTTTGTTGATTTTTTCCAATTCAATCATTTGTGTACGTTCGTCTTTTTTAACACCATGACGAGTCAATACATTGACGCCGATAACGGTACCTTCTTCGTTTGGTCCAACACGCAAAGATGTGTCTTTGACGTTCTGGGCCTTGTCACCAAAGATGTTGCGCAACAATGCTTCTTCGGGCGTTAACAATGTTTCAGATTTTGGAGATACACGACCAACCAAAATATCACCCTGTTTCACGCGGGCACCAACGTAAATAATACCAGATTCGTCCAGATTTTTAACGGCTTCTTCACTGACGTTTGGAATGTCGCGTGTAAAGCTTTCTGGTCCCAATTGAGTATCACGAACCTTGAATTCTTTTTCCACGATTTTGACAGATGTAAATGCGTCATCGCGGGAAATACGTTCTGAAATAACGATAGCGTCTTCATAGTTATATCCACGCCATGGCACAAATGCCACCAATACGTTACGACCCAATGCCAATTCACCATAATTCATAGATGAACCGTCGGCAATGATGTCGCCCGCAGACACACGGTCACCAACCTTGACCAATGGTTTTTGGTGAATAATTGTTTCACTGTTGGAACGTTCGAATTTTTCCAAATTGTAAATATCCACACCCGTCACGACGTTACGTGAATTCATACATTTGACCACGATACGGTTCGCATCCACAGATTCAACAACACCGCTGTGTTTTGCAACCTTGCCCGTGCGGGAATCGCGTGCAACCTCGCGCTCTATACCGGTTCCGACCAATGGGGCCTGGACACGTAATAATGGCACGCCCTGGCGTTGCATGTTCGAACCCATCAAAGCACGGTTAGCGTCGTCATTTTCCACAAACGGAATCAATCCAGTTGCGATTGACACCACCTGGCGCGGTTCAACGTCGATTAAATCGATTTCAGATTTTGGAACCATTGTAAATTCGCCATCAACACGCGCGGTCACAATATCTTCGGCCAATTTGCCGTCTTTTGTGGTTGGGGTGTTTCCCTGGGCGATTTTGTGTCCCATTTCTTCGTCGGCGGTCAAATACACGATTTTATCTGTGACTTTGCCATCTTTAACCTCGTAATATGGGGTTGTAATAAATCCGTATTCATTTACACGTGCATAAGATGACAAATGGTTAATCAAACCAATGTTCGCACCTTCGGGTGTATGAATTGGGCATAAACGACCATAGTGTGTTGGATGCACGTCGCGGACATCAATACCGGCACGTTCACGGTTCAAACCACCAGGTCCCAATGCAGAAATACGACGTTTGTGTTCCAATTCAGCCAATGGATTATATGCATCCATAAACTGAGATAACTGGGACGTTCCCAAAAATTCTGCAACCAAAGACATTAATGGTTTAACGTTGATAACATCTTGGGGTTGCATATTTGCAATATTTGGTGATGACAGACTTTCACGAACAAGGCGTTCAATACGCAACATACCGGTACGGAAAGTTTGTTCCAACAATTCGCCAACCGCACGCACACGACGGTTAGACAAATTATCAATATCATCAATTGTATCTTTGTGATCGATAATGTTTGTCAAAGTTTTTAAAACCGCCAAGAAATCACGTTTGGTCAACAAACGTTCGTCTTCGGGACGTTTGCCAGAATCGATTTTCAAACGTTTGTTCATCTTGAAACGACCAACTGCAGACAAATCATAGAATGCGGCATCAAAACCTTGGCGCAGGAACAGGCCCAGCGCAACTTCGACAGTTGGACGTTCGCCCGGTCTGATAACATTATAAATTTCAATCAAAGCGTCATCGCGATTTGTGATTTTATCCGCCGCCAATGTATTACGCATGTGCGCCGATATGGTTGTATTATCAATCGCAATTATAGAAATATTTTTGACACCCATTTTATCCAAATCGGACAAAATTTCTTCGGTGATTTCTGTACCGGATGGGTACACAATTTCACCTGCATTTGTGATTGGGTCGAACAAATATTCGCCAATCAATGATTCAGGGGCATATCCAAATTGTTTCGCAGATGTCATCAATTTGGATAATTTTTTGGCCGTCAAACGTTCACCTTTGGCCGCCAAGACTTTGTCGCCTTTGGCTGACATCAAATCGTGATTCAAACGGAATTTATCCAAACCTTCGAATACGGATGTATCGCCAACCCAAACCTTGCCGTCAAATGACAATGGAATTGATTTATAAAATGCCGACAAAATTTCGGTATCAGACATACCGCGAACGACCGCCTTGCGCGGGTCGGCCGCCCATTTCTTTTCATCTTCGGCACACGGCAAGCAACGCAACAAAACCGTTGCAGGAATTTTACGACGACGGTCGATACGGACGTAAATCACACCTTTGGATTCTTCGAAATCAATCCAAGAACCGTGTTCCGGAATAATACGCGCGGTGTATGTTGTCGGGTTGCCGGCAATTTTAGCCTCTTTGGTTGTTGCAAAAACCACACCTTGGGCACGGTGCATTTGTGAAACGATAACACGTTCAACACCGGCCGCGATAAAACTGCCCCGCTCGGTCATCAATGGGACTTCGCCCATAAAGATTTCTTGGTCTTTGATATCGCGCAATGTTTTTTTGCCGTCTTCGGCGATATCCCACAAAATCAGTCTGAGTTTTACTTTCAGTCTGCGTGAGTATGTCATATTGCGCAACATACATTCTTTTACATTGTATACAGGTTTTTCCAGTGTATATTCGACAAATTCCAAATCCGCAATGCCCGAATAATCTTTAATCGGGAACATAGATGTGAAAACAGCCTGCAACCCTTTGTTTTCGCGTTTAGATGGTTCGACATCCGCCTGCAAAAATTCGTTATAAGAGTTGTATTGAATTTCAACTAAATCGGGAAGTGGAGTTTGCAAAAAACTTTTGCCAAAAGATTTTCTAAATTTCTGGATGACTGCCATGGGTATAAATCCTTTTTTTTGTGTGCGTTTTGCAAACGAAATTGCTTTATATGTTTTTTTCGCGCCCCAAGCCCGCCAATATTTTGACGGGCCCGGTGGCATAATCGTAATGCTGTACGATTAACAGTTATTGTAAAAATTATTTCATTTCTACTTTTGCGCCAGCGGCTTCTAATGTAGCCTTCATTTTTTCGGCTTCATCTTTGGCAACCGCTTCTTTGACAGCCTTTGGTGCAGATTCAACCAAAGCTTTGGCTTCGCTTAAACCTAAACCAGTGATGTCTTTCACAGCCTTGATCACAGCCAATTTGTTCGCACCGGCATCAGCCAAGATAACGTCAAATTCTGTTTTTTCTTCGGCCGCAGCGGCAGCTGGACCCGCGGCAACTGCAACAGCAGCAGCGGCACTGACGCCCCATGTTTCTTCTAATGCTTTGGACAGTTCAACAGCTTCCAAAACAGTCAATTTTGACAATTCTTCAACTAATTTTTGAATGTCTGCCATTTTTTACTCCTTGTTGAGTTTATTTAAGATTTTAATTTTCTTTTTTTCCATACTCTGCGGAAACACGTGCAATGCGCGACGCAGGTTCAACCAAAATACGCGCAATAGTAGAACGCACTTCCAACAGGGAAGGAAGCTTGGATAATTGCACAATGTCATCAACACCCAATAAATCCGCATCCATTTTACCACCGACAATTGTCAGGTTTGGATGTTCATCGGCAAATTTTGCCAAAACCTTGGTGACAGCCAATGCGTCGGTTGCGATTGCAACAGCCGTTGGACGTTTCATCAATTCAGATACAGGTGCGAAATCAGAATCGGACAATGCCAATTTCATCAAACGGTTTTTGACAACACGGAACAGCGACACCAATGGACGCAATTCGTTACGTAAAACTTCCATTTCTTTTACGGTCAAACCATGGTTTTCAACAACGAAAACACCGTTTGCAGATTTCAAGGATGACTGCAACGCTGAAATCAAATCTGATTTTTCTTCGCGTCTCATCTATATACCCTTACTTCTTCTTTTGTTTAACTTTCCATCCACATCGCTGTGGGTGGGGCCTGTACTTCCTGCCCCAAAGAATTTTCTTTGTCTATGATGGAAATTAAGTGTTGCCACACCATCAGTCTTGGACAGAAATCTGTTATCAAAGTTCAAAGTGCAAAGTTCAAAGTTCAAACTTTGCACATATAAACCTTGAAATCTTATTTTGCGTCAACTTTCAGGCCCGGGCCCTGGGTTGTCGCGACACTGCATCCCAGGATATATTGCCCCTTAGCAGACGCAGGTTTAACTTTTTTCAATTGGTCAATCAAAGCGTTTGCATTTTCAACCAATTTGTCGGTTGCAAAGGACATTTTACCAATACCGGCGTGGATAATACCACTTTTATCAGCACGATATTCAATTTGTCCGGCCTTGGCCGTTTTGACGGCTTCGGCAACGTTTGTTGTGACCGTTCCTAATTTTGGATTCGGCATTAAACCTTTGGGTCCCAACACACGTGCAACCTTGGACATTTTTGGCATCATATCAGGTGTTGCGATAACACGATCAAAATCGACATAGCCTTCGGCCACACGGGCAATCAAATCTTCGCCGCCGATAACATCAGCACCGGCCTTTTTGGCGTCTTCTTGATTGTTTTCAGTAAACACCGCGACGCGGACAGTTTTACCAGTGCCGTTTGGCAAGGACAACATACCACGGATGTTTTGATCGTTTTTGGTCACATCAATACCCAAACGGATTGAAATTTCCAATGTTTCATCGAATTTTTTAGAACAAAATTCACGCAATGCATCAATCGCTTCAGCAATCGAATAAATTTTTTCTTTATCCAATGCGACCAATGTTTTTTGTTTTTTAGTCTGTTTCATGATTAATCCTCCACCTTTACGCCCATAGAACGGCATTGACCCGCAACAATATTCATAGCAGATTCAATGGTAGAGCAATTCAAGTCAGGCATTTTGAATTCAGCGATTTCTTTGATTTGCGATTTGTTCAATGTTCCAACAAATTCACGACCAGGTTTATGAGAACCCGATTTCGCTTTTAATGCTTCTTTGATTAAGTATGACACAGGTGGCAATTTCATAATGAATTCGAAACTGCGGTCTGTATAAACAGTGATAATACATGGAATTGGCATTCCAGGTTTTTTGTCGGCTGTTTTGTCATTAAATTGTTTACAGAATTCGGCGATGTTAACACCCGCCGCACCCAACGCTGGTCCAATAGGAGGAGCTGGGTTTGCTTGTTTTGCAGGGACCACTAACTTAACAATCCCTTTGACTTCTTTTTTTGCCATTTTGTTTTACCTCTTTGTTTTTCAAAGTAATTTCCGTGGTACGATATGGCTATCTGCCACGGGTTTATTTCAGTTTGGAATGCCCAAACTAAACTCTTTCGACCTGAGCAAAGTCAAGTTCCATTGCGGTTTCGCGACCAAACACCAATACCGTCACCTTCATCTTTTGTTTGACATTATCAACCTCGGATATAATGCCGTTAAAGCCCGAGAAAGGTCCGTCGATAACATGAACCTCGGCACCGGCCTCGTATGTAATATCTTCGGGAACAGTGGCACCTTCTTCGACCTGTTTCAACAAGCGACGAGCCTCTTCCTCGCTGACCGGGATTGGTTTGTTTTTCGCGCCCAAGAACATAACAACCAATGGCATTAATTTAATCAATGAAAATGTTTCATTGTTCAAAACCATTTGGACGACGATGTATCCTGGGAAAAACTTTTTTTCGGAAATAACACGTTTATTTCCCTTAATCTCTACAACCTCACGCGTGGGAACCAAGATTTCACCAAAGTATGCATTCAAGCGACGTTTATCAATTTGTTCACGCAATTGACGGGCAACCTTGTCCTCGTCCATTTTCCGTATCCTTTGGTATTAGTTAGAAAATCCAGTTCACAAGTGCGTTCAAAATACTGTCGACAATAAAGAAAAACAGTGCCGCCGCCCCAGAAAAAATCAGAATCATAATAGTAGAACGAATAACGGTATCGCGTGACGGCCAAACAATTTTAAACCATTCACGACGCACAGATTTAATATAATCCAATATTTTTTTCATAAAGCGTCCACCTGTTTTCAATATAAACACCGGTTTTATGCGCAATTTTGCGATACCATTTGGCTTGCCACTATACCAAAAAAAATTCCAGGCCCGCCACAGGCTAACCAACGATTTTTGGCAGGGGCTGAAGGAATCGAACCCTCATCCGCGGTTTTGGAGACCGATATTCTACCGTTGAACTAAGCCCCTGGGACCCAATTTTTGCGTCACGCAACCGATATTCTTGCCTAGGCTAGCACACCATCAGCAAAAATCAAGTGAAAAATATTATAAAGATTTAATCATTTTTAGGCAAGCGTTTTTTCAATTTTCAAAGTGCAAAGTTTAAAGTTCAATCCATAGGATTATATTATTTTTTATCCTAGGCACAATTTTATTACTTTTTTGCTTGCGTAGGGGTTGATATTTTGTCTACAATCACTTTGATAAAAGGGGGAGAAATCCTGTGCAAGACCGCATAGAACCGCCAATTTTGGTGTCCAGACTTATGACTTTTGTAATGGCCACAGCCGTGGTCGTGTTGGTCGTGCTGATTATCACATTGGATAAAATGTTCCCGTTGAATCGTCCCCAGGTGTTCTTTCTTAGCTCGCAATCATTAACCGACAAAGAACTGACTTTGACAGGAATGGGTGATTTATCACTGGAAGATTACAAACAGTTTTTCGTGCGGGAATATGTTCGTGAACGCAATGAAATTGTGCCGGATTTGGCGGTTATGCGTCAAAAATGGGCAAACAACACTGGCGGTGTTGTAAAAACGCGTTCTACGGATGAAATATTTGGCAAGTTTGCTATGACGGACATGGTAAATGTTATACAGCAAGATTTAGACGAACCGTTTAACATCAAATGTACTGTGGAGTTTCCTGTAAACTTTTCGGTTGTTCGCCAAACCAATGCCCAGGATACGTATTTGGTTTCATTCAGGTATGTGTGCAGTTATGGCGATTTGGGCGACCAGCAATATGAACAATCATATAAATTGCGTATTCGGTTAAAATCCAGTGCAGAAAATGCCGTTAAATGGGCGGACCGTATGGAAAATCCACTGGGGTTCCAGGTCAGTGGATACGATGTAATCGGCAGGGAAAATCAGGTTTTAGATGACGATCCTTTGAATTGGACCGCCAAATAGTAAGATAAAAAAGGAAGGAAAGATGCTTAAATTTTTGAAAAATGGTTGTTTGATTGGTTTGTTTGTTGTGGCATCTATGGATGTTGCATCGGCCGCAATACAGAAGGCATGGGAAAACCCAAATGCAAATATGGCCGCAGGCAGCAGCAAGCCGGGCTATGCACAATTATCGTGGGCACCGGGTTCGGTTTTGCCGTTAAAGTTGCGCAATGGTATGGTGACAATGGTGACATTACCAAATGGTGAACAGATTGCAGATGCCGTTGTTGGCGACCAATCTTTGTTCCAGATCGAGGCAACCCAGGGCGATAAAACATTGTATTTAACACCTATGCAGCCCGAAGCATCCGATACGAATATGATTGTGACGGGTCAATCTGGGAATAAATACATATTTTATTTAACCAGTTCTGATGTTGAATCGTCCGAAATTTCTTATTCCCAGGTTGATGTTGTTTTGGACAATGGTGCATCTGTGCCGGGGGCGAATGCGTCTGCAACAAAAACATCGGGCGGTATGAATTCTATATTTAAAAAGGCGGCGCCGGCGTCCAGCACGGTCGGTGTTGATGGTGAAGATTATGCGTGGATTAAATCCATGAAAATTGATCCGTCTGAATTCCGGTTTGATTTGGATATTTTCGTTCCAAATCCTGATGATTATGTAATTGCGCCGGAACGCGTATGGCGTGATAAAATCTTTACATATATCGATTTTGGCGACAAGGTTATCGCAATGACACAACGTCCGGTGGTGTCGCTGTTGGTCGAAGGTGGTGAATCCCCGGTTGGTTTCCGCACAGATGGTCAGGATGGTCGTTTGCTGATTGTCGAAGCTGTGGGCGATATGGTTTTGCGCAGTGGACAACGTATTGTTTGTATCAAAAAACGCGAAAAACCGTTCTTGATTGCGGACACGGCGTCCGTTATGGCATTGGCCGAGGCTAATGTTGCGCAAAGTATGATGTCGGGACAATCTTTGAACAATATTGCATATGGCGCAGATATGACCGCGATTGATACGGCAACAATGTATGGTTCAACACCGATGTATATTGGCGATACAACAAACCAAACTGGGACCGGTATGTATATGCCGGCCGGATACGGTGTGCCAAATGTTCAATCAACCGGCGCAACGGGTGGGGTCAACATGATTCCGACAAAGCGCGAAACAGCGGGCGCATATTTACCACAATCAAATGTTCCATTGATTACGTCTAATCAGGCGGGTGTTGCGGTTGAAATTGCATCCGATACAAAAATCAAACCATTGGAAGATTATTGGTCTGAATTATTGGTAAAATTCAGTGGCGACAGTGGTTCTGGGTTATTGACACCGTATCAGGACAAAGTGTTCTTTGCGGTTGACGAGCAAGGCGTTGGCGAATTGGGTTCTGGATCGTCTGCGGCACGTTTGTATCGTTTGCGCATTGGACCAATTTCGGATATTGATACGGCGCAAACTTTGTGCGATAAACTGATGAAGTTCCAGGTACAGGGTTGTCGCGTTGTCAGAATTCAGTAATGTTTTTGTTGCATAAAAAATGGATAGATAATTATGGCTAGTAAAGTGTCAGATAAAATCAAAGAAACATTTAACGAAACACCAAAGGCTTTTCGATGGCTGTTGTTGGTCGCGGCTTTTGTTGTCGTGCTGATACTGTTGTTTTTATTGATTGGTCGTAAACGGGACGAAGCCGTGGTTATGCGTCCAGGCAATCGTGACGTGAAATTGGTTATTACACCGGCGTCGGCGAATTTTTCTGATACTAAAATTGGTGAAAAAGCAAAACAGATTTTCAAAATCAATGCAACATATGATGCGGTGATTGATTCGGTTAGCGTGCAAAACCCTGTGGCGGGTTTTTCTGCGAAAACGGCGTGCAAAAATTACAATGTGAACAAGGATATTCCGTGCTTGGTCGATGTGACTTTTGCGCCTGCGGATGCAGATGTTGCAGGCGATGTCACTTTATTGATTGAATGGCACGACAAAGGGGATTCGCGCGAAACATATCCACAAACCGCTAAAATCGTTATTCCGGTCAGTGCGAAAAACGTTATTGTTGCACGGCCGGCACCTGTGGCAGAACCAGAACCAATTGTGGATGAACCGGAGCCAGATGAACCAATTTATGATGAACTGGAACCCGATGAAAGATTTGTTGGTGGCGACAGGAATATTTTTGCAAATGAAACAAAAACTGGCCAAGTGGAACAACCGCGTAAACGTGCGGAAAAATGTTCTGATTTTGCGATGCCGGGGTACAGCACATCGGGCGCACAAATTGGC
>CADCAA010000025.1:4389-10528 GCA_902799285.1 uncultured Pseudomonadota bacterium | reverse complement strand
TTAAACCAAATGGTGGTCGTTATGAATTTCATCCTTTTTCGGACAAAGAATGTAATAACCCGACCGGGATTTATAATCCTGACACCGGTATTATAACCAGTATTGATGGCAAAGGCCGAAAAATTGGTGTGGATTCTGATCACATTGGATACAGTGGCGATATTAACTCTGTGCCAAATTTGAAATCACGACCGGAATCGACGGCTGTGTCTGCGCGCAGGTCTGGTGGCGGGGCGACGCCGGCTGGGATGGGAAATTTGAAATCCACTTTTGCAAAGTCCGAAGATCAAAAGGGATTTTTGCATTTGTTCAAAAAAACAGTTGATAAAGATGCATTAAAGGGTTCGGCGGATGCTGCCGAGGCGGTGATTTCATCGCGCCCATACGACCGCACATTTATATTACGTCAATTTAAGCCAATTCCGGCAACCATTGTTTCCGAGGTTCGTGCCGATCCATCGGTTTATGGATGTAAAACGGTTGATGGGAAAACAACTTGCACTGGTGGTGGCATTCCGGTTCGTGCAACGGTGGACAGAAATGTTTATTCTGATAATGGACGCACAATTATTATTCCAACCGGAACATTGTTATTAGGATATTTGAAAGGCGAACTGCCGGGGCCATATAAATCGATTGGTCGTATGCAAATAAATTGGTATCAATTTATCCGTCCAGATGGGGTTGAGTTTAACTTTAAGAATGACGAGCAAGATCCATATTCTGCGGATTCCCAGGGTCGTGTTGGCGTGCCGGGATACGGCAGTACGGATTATGTTGAACAAATGGTTTTGCCATTGTTGACGGCGGTTATTCCTGCGGCGGTTAATATGATTGCACCAATTGCTGATACATTTGTAAATCAAATTGATTTGGATAATAATACCGTTGTGCAATCGGGAACTGTGCGTTCGTCTGAATTGGCCAAGAACGAGGTTATTTCGGCATGGAACCAGGTCGCACAAAAATTGTTGGTCGATGTATTGGATAATACCGTGCCACCATTTTCTATTGCGGCCGGAACACGTATTACGGTTTATTCACCTGTTGATTTAATTGCAACATGTGGCGAAGAAAACGAGGGTAAAAAATGCGCGTTTGCAAAATATAATACACAAACACGACGCAAATGGTCGGATGTTAATCACAGCGTTAGTGTTAATTCCCAAGATGCCTCGTGGACGGGCCAGGTGCGTTCGTTTAATTTGATACAATATTGCAAAGAGGATTCCAAAGGCGTTTGGACTATCAAGGATAATGTTGCACTGGCTATATCCGAGGCTGGATACGATTACAGAACTGTGTTGGCGTATTGTCAGGCACAAAACTATCAGGCGAAAAACCAGGCCAAGTATGAAACATATTATGATAATAAAACCAAGACAGGAATACAGTTGATTGATTCCGAAGGGAACACTTTGTCCAAAGGCGACGAGGGTTATGAAAAGGAATACAACAAACAAGTATTGGGATTGAACTATGCCAAGGATGCAGACGGTGAAGAAACAGATGTAATTGTGAACCCGTTTGATAAATCTGCGAATACAAGTCAACCTGTGGGCAGTTTGGATTGTGATGGTGCCGCACCTGATCAATATGGATGTTGCCCGGGTGAGGTTTATACCGATATGGGTGACCAAGGATTTAATTGCTGTCCATCCGGTGGAGGCGATTGTTTCCCGCCATTGGAATTAAACTGATGCACGGTGAAATATGAAAAAAATGCACATCAAATGATGTGCATTTTTTTATTAAACAATAAAACAAAATTTTTTCGATTCGATATGCAATAGGAATATTTTGATATTTCTTTTGTTTTTCGATTCGACCATCAACCCAAAGTTGAACATTTGGTAAAAATCTTTTGTTTTATTTATAAATAACACTAAATAGAAAAGGAGAAAAAATTATGAACAACTTACAACAAAATCCTGTAAATGTGGAAAAATTTCATAATGCAGAACAAATGTGGTTTTGGTTTTTGTATTCTAAATCTGTGCAATCTGGATTTGTGCGAAATCACAATACATGTACACATCGCATTTGCGAATTGTTGGATGTGGAATCAATGATTACAAAATTGTATCTGTCTGGAAAATTGACCGAAGAACACTTAAGCGTTATGAAAAAGTTTGGTGACAAAAAACGCGCACCACATCAATATATATGGGCCGAAAATCACGATGCATACGTATGGAAATGCGCAATGGAAATTCTGGAAAATGCTGCCAAAGAAAAAGATTGGATTGATTAAATAGGAAATACATTATGGTTATTATTGGTTTTTCATGTAAAACGTCTAAATCGTTTGTGCGCTTGGTATGCGGGCGTTTCAAGCACTGTGTTGTTATCACACGACACAAAAATAAATTTTTTTTACATCAATTTGTAAAACGAAATTATGTTTCAAAAATCGCTATTACAAAACGTGGATTAAAGCAACTGAAATTACACGGTTGGATTTTTATTCATTTGCATTGTTCGCCGGATGATGGGAATGTACACGCATTAACATGTGTGAACTATGTAAAATCTGTGATTGGATTAAAAAAATTTTGGATTCAAACACCAAATGCTTTATACAAATATCTGAACAAAAACTGACGCAAATCTGCGTCAGTTTTTTTATTTTATTTCGGTGCCTTTTGCGGCATCAAATTTTTGTTTATGCACAGTAATTATTTTTTTGTCGTATGTAATTGGTGAATTTTTTTTCACATCAACACGCCAATAAACCGCGCCGTCCGTCAAACGCACAGCATACAATGCATCGTCCAATCCAACAACATACGCAACGTTTTTTAAGACTATAAAAGGCTGGCGCGTGCCAATTGGGGCACACCATTTTTTATCACCTGAATTGACATTAATTTTGCAAAATGCGTCACCCATACCGCCGGCATACAGATATCCACCATCAATCACCAATGGTGCAACAATGTCCGTTGTTGCGGCACCACCCATCATATTCGATTCGCTGTATACATCGGCCATCCATACTATACGGCGTGTTGTTGGTGCAATTTTCACCACATTGCCCGTATTTAATCCGGCGTATATATATCCGCCATCACATACAGGATGCGTTTCCACATCCATTGAATTTGGCGCGGGGTATCCCACAAAAATTTTACGGTCGCCATCGCGAATCGTATTTGTATTATCGATTGTATATTTACATTCCGCCAATTCACGCGTTGGGGCGGCATCCGGCAAATCAGGAACGTCCATATTCAATATGTTTTGATTTATACCACTGTCAAATATCGCCGTTCGCACGCCGGGTAAAATCGGGTCGTGTTTATCACAACCGGCCAACAATGTAATACAACAAATCCACAATGCATATTTGCGCATGGTGCCACATTCCCCTATTTCAAAGTTTGTGCAACGCCGGAAATTTCCGCAGGACAATTATCATCAGATAAAATTTTATCCAACCATTTGTTTGCGTTATCCGTATCCCCAGATGCCAAATATTTTTGCGCAACCGTCAACATTGCTGTATAATAAAACGGCGAAGATTTTGTGTTTAATGACGACAGATATTTTTCAACCTGGGGCGCGGTCATTTCATCGCCACGTGCGCCAATGACATGTAAACGCGCCAAATCGCGAAAATCACGAGTATTGCCGTGTTCAGCCAATTGTTCCAGTTTTTTGATATCTTTGTTTTTATCCAATGTATATGATTGGAACAGCGCCAAATCGGCATTTGGCCAAAGCGGCAACATCGGTATTTTCCAATGCTGTTTCGTAATTCACCGCCATCGCCATTTGGTTTGCACGATATGTACGGATACCAATTTGATACGCCGCAACAACAAGCAATACCGCCAAAACAGTTCCAATCATTTGTTTGGAATATTTTTTGAAAAACGCGATTGTTTTTTCGTTGTTTACATCCTCCCATACCTCGCGATAAAGGGCGTCCTGGGCGTAATCTTCGCGTGTTTTCTTTTTAGGTGTTGCGGGTTTTAAGTTTTTTTTCCGATCCAATATACTTGCCATTTTTTATCTCCTGATGTCTTGATAATTCATATTTTATGGTATACTATAAAAGTTATGAAAAAGCAAATCAAGAATACTTTACCGGCGGTCAATAATACCAGCATTGTCGAGGCACGCGGCGTCAATGATGAGTCTGGATTGGCCCAGTATATCCAAAGTATTCAAAAATATCCCATATTATCTGCAGAACAAGAATACGAATATGCAACAAAATGGGTAAAAGACAAGGACTCAAACGCTGCCGAAAAATTGGTGGCCAGTCATCTGCGCTTGGTTGTGTCCGTGGCATACGATTTCAAAAATTATGGTGTGCCAGTGGCTGATTTGATTGCGTCGGGCAATATGGGTTTGATGCAGGCGTTGCAAAAATTTGATCCCGAACGCGGATTTCGATTTTCTACATATGCTATGTTTTGGATCAAGGCCGAAATTTATGAAACTATTTTAAATAACTGGTCGATTGTAAAAATTGGCAGTTCGGCAAATCAAAAACGTGTGTTCTTTAATTTATCGCGGGCAAAACGCGCTTTGGGAATTATGGACAATACGTTGAACGGTGAACAAACAAAACAAATTGCGGATTATTTGAATGTGTCGGAATCGGACGTTTCCCGTATGTCCCAGCGCATCGGGGCGCGTGATGTTTCATTAAATGCGCCGGCACATAATGATTCTGAATCACATGATATTTTGTCGAATTTGTCCGATGATAAAATCGGTATCGAGGATAGTATTGAACAATTGGAATTTAAAAAACGTGGATATGAATTGTTGCGCAAACATTTGGCGAATTTATCTGAACGTGACCGCGAAATTTTAACGGCGCGCAGATTGCGTGATCCGGTCGCAACATTGGAATCTTTGTCCCAAAAATACGGCATTTCGCGCGAACGTGTGCGCCAGATAGAAGAACGCGCTTATGCAAAACTGCGCGACGCAATTTTGAACGAAACCAATGGAGAGAAATGATGAAAAAAATCGCGACAATGGGCGCAATATTGACCATTGCTTTTATGGGGGGCGCGGACGCTTTGCAGTATACGAACGGGCGCAGTGCATTCAAATTAAACGCGTCTGGTTCGGCCGGATTTATAGAGCCTGATTTTGAATCACCATTATTCTTGGGCGATTTTGATATTCATGCACAATATAATTATGCCGTGGCGGCTGGGCAAACATTGGGCTTGGTTTACAGTTGGGATGCTGATGATTTAGATGGTCGCGAATATGTTCATGATGCTTTTGCTCTGTGGGAAATCCGTGATATTGGTCGCATAGAGGTTGGTTTAACTGATTCTGTGGCGCACAAACTGGGCGTAGGCATTCCTGATGTTGGTGGATTGCGTATGAATCATAAGCCGTTATTTTATAAAAAAATTGCGCCGCATGGCACGGTTATTCCAGGGACAAGTGTTGATTCTGGGCATGATGCACCGCGTATCAACATTGTTTCCGCACCAACAAATGTTGGGCAATACGGATTGTCGGTCGCGGCGTTTGGTGACGAATATGACTATGCTGTGGATGGGGGGGTTAAATTTAGATTTCCAAACGGTAAATTAAAATCTGCGTTGTCGTTGGGCGCATCGTTTATTGATAATCCACATAATTTTAGTACCGCATCATATTTACCAGATGTGACGGCTGATTGGCGTGCCCAGGGCTCGGTCGGATTCAATATACAATACAACAGTTGGATTTGGGGAACGTCCGCGTTGGTTATTTACGATGAAAAACCGGTTGACGTGGCATCCGATGGTGTGTCCGTGGGCAGCGGCGTCAGTTATGATGTGCTGAATTATTCTGTGTCGTTATCTTATATTTATTCCAAAACCGGAATTTGGCATAATGATTTTGAAAAATATTATGTTCACACAGGAATCGCATCTGTTCGTTATAAATACAGCGAGAATTTATCTTGGTGGGCATCGGTTGGTATAACGTCAGAAACGCCATTTTTATCAACAGCTTTGAAATTAGCATTTTAAAAAATTTCCCGGCAAAAACTGTATGTTTTTTGCCGGGGGCGTTTTCAAAAAACACCGGCATTCGCCGGTTTTTTTAATATGGGATTTTTTTAATATAAATATGGGCTTTGTTTTATTGAAACAGGTTCTGAAAAATAGTA
>CADCAA010000025.1:0-4381 GCA_902799285.1 uncultured Pseudomonadota bacterium | reverse complement strand
GAATTTATATGAAAGTTGTATTTTTAACCGTCATTTTGTTATCTGTTTCTGGATGTGCCAAGGTTGCTGATTGGGCATCGCCGGTCAAACCTGAAACAGAACAAACCGGCGACCCAGTATACGACAAACAAAATGAAGTGCAGCTATTGTTGCCATGGACTTGGATTATGTAAACCCACACAATGTTTAACAATCTTGCAAAAAATACCGGCAAATGCCGGTATTATGTATGAAAAAATTGCATAAACTTGCCGGCCAAATTTATATAATTTTGGCCGGCAATTTTTTAATCTTCCGTATGTGCGTGTTTGCGCACCCATGCATAGTGACGGAAAAATTCCGTTCCTGGACCCGCCGGGTATCCCATGGCCTTGGTGCCTGCCGGTATATTTTTGAAAACGCCGCTGTTGGCGCCAACCTCGGCATCGTCGCCGATATGAACACCGTTTGATACACCAACATGACCGCCCAGCAGTACCCTGTCGCCAATGACCGAACCACCCGCCAATCCGGTGCCCGACGCCAAAAAGCATTCTGCGCCAATTACAACACCGTGCGCGATTTGGCACAGGTTATCTATCTTGGTACCACTGCCCACTATTGTGTCCGTCATTGCGCCACGGTCGATGCAACTGTTTGCGCCGACGGAAACCCTGTCGCCCAAGACCACGCGTCCGACGTGCGGAATAAAAACATTATGTCCGTTTTGACGCGTATATCCAAATCCATTTTTACCGATAACCGCATTTGCGTTTATGACACAGTCTGAACCAATCGTTGCGTTTTCGATATGTGCGCCACTGTACACGATTGTCCCGGCACCCAAAGTCACATTGCGCCCGATATATGCACCAGGATAGATTTTCACATTTGGTTCAATTACCGCGCCACGTTCAATTGTCGCAAATTGCCCGACATAGTTTGTCTTGCGCGAACGAAAGAAAACGCCGCGTTCGACTATTGCATCGGCACTGACACCGAAACGTGGTTTTTCGCGATATATTTCGCCCAAAATTTTTACGATGTTGCCGCGCGGACTGTCAGTTATCAACAATGTTGCGCCACGTGGTGCGTCGTCGATTTGTGCCGGCTGAATCAAAATAATAGATGCGCGCGTATTACGCAAAACATCAATCGGTAAAATTTTAAATGCAGAACTATTTTGTTCTGTGGAATAAAAAGCCAATTGACCGGGGCGCGCATCCGCGATTGGGGCGACGCCACTGACCGTTGTATTTTTATCGCCGCGCAATTCCAGCCCGAACTTTTCCGCCAATTCGCCCGCCGTTATTTTTGTGCCACGTGGACCAAATAAAGTTTCAATTATTTTTAACATTTTTATTGTCCCCCTATTTTGATTTATGTTTTAACCAGATCATTTGACCAATGCCGAATATATTAGACACAGTCCAATACAACACCAATCCAGCCGGCATCCACGCAAACATTATCGTGAACAATATCGGCATCCATTTCATAGTTTTTGCCGTCTGGGCCGCGATACTGTTTGGATCATCCGAACCAGATTTATTCGATTGCAAGTATTGTTGCAACCACATTGTCGCGCCCATTAAAATCGGCAATATAAAATACGGATCCATCGTCGCCAAATCAGATATCCACAAAAAGTGCGCATTACGCATTTGCACAGAAATCAGCAACGCTTTATACAACGCAAAGAAAATTGGAATCTGAATCAGCATGGGCAAACACCCGGACATTGGCGATGTTTTATGTGTTTGATACACGCGCATCATTTCCATCTGCATCCGTTGTTTGTCGTTTGCGTACAGTTTTTGCACACGTTGTAATTCCGGCTGCATTTTCTGCATTGCCAACATGGATGTGTATGATTTCCGCGTCAACGGCCACATCAAAATACGAATTAAAATCGTAAAGATAATTATTGCCAAACCATAGTTCATCACGAAACCATGTATCGCATTTATCGCCCACAACATAGGCCGTGCCAAAAACCAAAACCAACCATAATCCATAGATTCAACAATTCCGTTGATTGTCGCATTTGCGTTTTTCAAAACGGTTGCATCACGGGGGCCTGAAAAAACATTTGTTGTAATCGTTTGTGTTTTGCCGGCGGCAACACTGATTGGGGCCGCGGCGGCCGATGCATCATACAAATCGCCCTGTTTTTTCATATGCATTGTTTGATCGGGACTGTCGATATTTGCAATAGTTTCCCAGTATTGATCGGCAAACCCGACAAAGCCGTTTGTTGTCGTATACGCATATGATTTTTTATCAATATCACGCCAATCATTATGCTCGATATCATTGTTCACATACGCAATCGCGCCGGTATAAACACCCGCAGAACTGTTATCGTCCGCCGCACGCAGCACGCGCGCATACGGTGCAAAAGTAAAGTCGCGCTTTGAATTATTTTTAATTGTATCCGTCACGCGGATTAAATATCCGTCCGCCGATACATTGCGGGTAAATTCCACGCCATCGGCATTACGCCATACCATATTGTCGCCGGATTTTGTCCAGATGGTCGTCGCAATTGGTGCGGTTGTGCCGGCGGGCGTTAAACCAATTTCAATAAATCCATCGCCATCGATTTGTGTGATTGGTGCATCATCGTGCGAATTGCGTGCAAAGTTTTTCAAATCGATTTTTGAAATGCGTAATCCACGAACATTAAACGCAATATCGTCGGATTCCATTTTCACCGTTGGCACTTTTGATACATCCACTGTCACGATACTTTCCGCCGGCGCGGGCGCATTATTTTGTGGTGCGGGCCCCATAAACAACCCGACAATCCACCACGCGACCAAGAACAAAAAAGTCCACCATAAAAAAGTTCCAAAACGTGTTTTGCGTGGCTGTTCATTTTTTGCCGCCATAAATGCCGCAAACCCAGAATTAAAATTGTTATTATTATTCAAATATTGAACCATTTTTATACCCTTACTTTTTGCGAAAAACTATATTGATTATATACAAACAAACGCCAATTACAATGAATATATCGGCAACGTTAAATGCAGGCCAATGCCATCCCCCAACGTGCCAATCGATAAAATCAATCACCGCGCCAAAGCGGATTCTGTCGATTAAATTACCCAGTGCACCGCCGATGATAAAACATAATGCCAACCGTTCGTTTTTACCCGCGCGATATAACATATAGTAAAACAAAAATGCGATTATAACGGACGTTGCGCCAATGATAATCCACGGTGCGCCCTCGCCCACGGTGCGCAGTATGGAAAACGAAGTTCCCGGATTCCAAGTGAACACGATATTAAACCAATCAAACACGTGCGACATTAAATATGGATAGCCCACAATTCCCCACGCGTTGCCGGCAACCGGCACCGCCCCAGTGATTAAATACAACAATATTGATTTTGTGATTTGATCCAACAAAACAACGCCCAAAACAATGAATAAATATTTGATAAAAGTTTTCATAAAAATCGCCTTTTTCGTTCCCGCAAAATATAGCAATATGCAATATCAAAAGCAAATTAAAAAAGCCCCCCAGTGGAGGCTTTTTTTATTTTTCGCCCAATGTTATGTCGTGGTCGATTTTGGAATAATTGCGCGCGCGTAATGTCGATAACATTTCCGCAATCTTTTTATCCGGCACGCCCAATGATTCCAACAGGCCGTACCCAAGGAAAAACGACGATTCGATGGTTTCTGGGAACGCCTGGAACACACCAGAACGCAGCAGACTTTTGGAATCTGTTAAATTACGTGCGCGTGCGAATATCTTTACACGCGGTGCGATTGCGCGCACAGACAATATTGTTTTGTGTGCCGTATCATAATTATCCAATGCCAGCACCACCGCGCGCGTTGTGCGTGACGACAACCCGAATTCACGCAATACCATCATATTCGACACATCGCCGTATACTGCGTTGAATCCGTTTTCGCGGCCCTCCATAATTGCATTTACGTTCATTCCGATTGCGATGTATGGAATATTTTGTTCACGCAATAATTTCGAAATTATTTGCCCCACACGGCCAAAGCCACAGATTACAACGGCCGGTGCGACGCCCGACTTTTTGGCGCGTAAATTTTTCGCGTTTACGTGCGTGATTTTTCCCAAGCGAGCCAATCTATCGTACAATGCCAACATTATCGGTGTTGTCATCATTGATAAAACAATGACCGCAATTAAAATTTCTGAATCAGCGGGAATTTGATCGCCTGGAGAAAGAATAACAATATCATCTAAAACGACCTCGCTTGGTAAGATATCTTCTTCTTTACCGTTACGTTTAACTTTAACTTTGCTATCGTTTAATTTGGGCGCGACATTAATTGATGTTGCTGTGCTGTCATTGATATTGATTGCAGGTGTTGTTGTGGTTGGTCGCTTTGTGCTGAATCCGGT
>CADCAA010000024.1 GCA_902799285.1 uncultured Pseudomonadota bacterium | reverse complement strand
GCCAATTCTGCATACGCACTTCGCTGGCTCGATAATTCGTCACCGGGCGTTGCAACCTCGGTTTCATTACTCAGGCTGTATTCACGACCGATATCCCCAATTTTACATTTCAAGTGTTCCAAATACGCAGTCATCGCCGCATCGGCATCCCGATCCGCAGATTGTTCCGCCAACCCCTGGGCCAACTGCATCGCGCCCAGGCCCGTCACAGCCATCGTTGCACCCGACAACGCACGATTTTCCAACGATGTTTCGCGTTCTTTGGCCTCTTTATTTGCGCCACCAGTATTTTGTGAATTACTATTTTGCCCATTGGATGGTTTGTCACCACCCCCCTGGGTTGACCCACCCTGACCCTGTGTTTGCGCAGACGACTGTTCACCCGCACCATCGACATTACTTAATTCAGCCCCAGCCCAGGCTTGTTGTTCCGTTGACGCACTTGGCTGTGTGGTCCCCTGCCCACTGGATAAACTTTCGTTCTGGGTTTCCTCTGATACTGTTTCGGAACTTTCTTCATCCGCATCATACACAGATTGTTCGCCACCACCGGCCAATAACGGCAAACTCACTATTGCACAAAATGCACCAATTAAAAACAAACGTAAAAAAGCCTTCAAAACTCTCTCCGATACTATTATCAGAGATATTATACCATAAAACCGACCCTGATTCTAATAAAAAAGTCGCCAAAAATCCGGCGACCAATTTTTTACAACATAACGCAATATTAAAAACCAAACACCATACGTTGTTTAGATTGACGTTTCTTTTCGTTACGAACCGCTTCCTCTTGTTTGCGTTTGCGTTTTGTTGTTGGTTTTTCGTAACGTTGACGTTCCTTCATTTCACGGTACAGACCTTCTTTTTGTGATTTGCGTTTTGCAACACGCAAAGCCTGTTCAACGTTATTATCACGAACCAAAACTTTTACCATTATGTATTCACCCCCTTTTGGCGAATTTTTGTATTTTAATTTTTACTAGGCCCGACTTCGTTTGGCGGCCTGCCACACGAAGCCTTGGCGAAGTGTGGTGGAGCTGATCAGACTCGAACTGACGACCCTCTGCTTGCAAAGCAGATGCTCTACCAACTGAGCTACAACCCCAAAACTTATTGTTTCCAAACCGGAAAGCCCACATATTTTATACATTTATTTCATATAAGTCAAATAAAAAAAATACAAAATGTTGACAAATCCGTTTTTTGATATACTATATTCTGGCAAGAATAATTACAAAATGTCAAACAATGAACAACCTTTGATGATTTTATTAACCGGACCAAATGGTGCCGGTAAAACTACATTTCGTCAAAAATTCTTGGAATCTAATCCTGTATTTTCTGATTTATACTCATTAAATTGGGACGACGAAACGGCAAAAATCATCAATGAAAATCCGGGCATATCTGAAATTGCCGCACGCATTGGCGCGGGGAAAAATATTATTGAACAAACACATTACTGTTTTACCGAACGCGCGGATTTCGTGTACGAAACCGTTGCCGCAGACAAACGCCATTTGCGCATTATTCAAACCGCAAAAAATTATTTTTACAAAATCGTAACGATTTTCATCGGGTTATCCAGTCCGAATTTAAGTAAACAACGCGTTAAATATCGCGTGGAACACGGCGGCCACAATGTGTCCGATGCAGAAATCGAGGCCCGATATCCAAAAACAATGGCAAACTTTCCCAACCTGTTTGTACAAAGTGATACATGTTTTGTAATTGATAATTCGGGCAAAAACTATAAATTAATTTTATTAAAATCGAACAACCTGAACATCACATTCAGTAAATTTCCAAACTATCTGACTATAAATAATTTTGACATAACGCGCGAAAACCAAAACGATGGTTCGATTTTGATGCAAACAGATTCATATGTAAAAAAATCACAAACTGAAAAACAGCAAATTATGCAAAACTTGCTGGAAATGTTCAGTATTAAAAATTTATAAAGGGAAAACAAAAATGAAAAAACAAAAAAATATTTCCGAACAAATTTACAATATTATATCTGATACCACATTTACAGATATAAACAAAATTTCAAACGACAAATCATTTGAAGTGGATTTGAATTTGGATTCTTTGGATTGCATAAACATCATCATGCAATGCGAAAAAACATTTAATATACACATCCCTGACTACGAAGTTGAATTCATTATTACGGTTAACGATTTAATCGAAACTGTCAAAGGTAAAAATCCAACCGTCATAACACAAAAACAAAATCGTATCCATAAATTTTTTAGTAAATTTCAAAAAAACAAACAGGCAATTGTTAACGTAAACTCTATTGCATACACAAAATAAAAAGGCAACAAAATGACCTATTCAGAATTAACAGATAAAATTTATCAAATATTGCATCATATGTTTGGTGCCGATGCAACACTGGTTTCCGAAGCATTGTCATTGGAAGAAGCATTCGAAGCAGATTCATTGGACAAAGCCGACATGGTAAACCAAATTTGGGGCACATTACACGTTGACATCACCGACAACGAATTAAAGACATTACAGGCCCACGATGGTTATACCGGAATTATGATAATCACATATATCAACTTTGTTGCAAAAAAATTAAATATTGAAATCCCATCCGACCGCAGACAATATGAATTTAATATGCGTGCATTAAAAATCAATCAGCAATCAACAAAAACAAAACGCGCAACACCTGTGGAAATGCAAACTATTTCAGAATCTTTACAGGAAATCGGCGAAACAATTGAACGCGTCAATCGTGACACCGTCCGTCGCGCACAAATTTTGAATCAACGCATCAGATATAATGCAAAATAAAAAACGGGCGTTATGCCCGTTTTTTATTTTACTGTTAAATTTTTACCATGCACATCGACATAGACTGTATCACCATCCTTAATCGCACCCGACAAAATCAAATCTGCAATTTTATCTTCGACAGCGAATGTTATCAACCGTTTTAACGGACGTGCACCGAACACTGGATCATAACCGTTTTCCGCCAACCATTTGATTGCAGGTTCGGTCACATCCAATGTAATATTTCGTTCGGACAAACGTTTGCTCAAATTGCGCAATTGGATTTTAACAATCCCACCCATCACATCTTTGCCCAGCGCATTAAAGAACAAAATTTCATCAATACGATTTATAAATTCCGGACGGAAATGTTTTTTCACCGCATCCATAGACGGCAAATTACTGGTCATAATTATAATCGTATTTGTGAAATTAACAATGTGACCCTGGCCATCGGTCAAACGACCATCATCCAAAATTTGCAGGAACACATTAAACACATCCGGGTGCGCCTTTTCAATTTCATCAAACAACAACACCTGGTACGGGCGACGACGTACACTTTCAGTCAATACACCACCGGCATCATAACCAACATATCCCGGGGGCGCACCAATCAAACGCGCGACCGAATGTGGTTCCATATATTCACTCATATCAATACGGGTCATGGCCGTATCATCATTGAACAAATATTCCGCCAACGCTTTTGCGACCTCGGTCTTGCCCACACCGGTCGGTCCCAGGAACATAAAACTGCCCGCTGGACGCCGTGGGTCGGAAAGCCCCGCACGGGAACGCCGAATTGCACGCGCGATAACGGTTAACGCCTCGTCCTGGCCGACAACACGTTTGCGCAATTCGTCTTCGATATTTAATAATTTCGATTGTTCTTCGATTGACAACCTATCGGCCGGCACACCGGTCCATTTACTGACCACGGCCGCGATATGTTCCGGCAACACAGTTTTATATTCATGCGCCGCATCCGCGTTCATCTGTTTAATTTTTTCGGTCAGTTCCGGAATTTTTCCATATTGCAACGCAGACGCCTTTTCATAATCCCCCGCACGCAGGGCCGTATTCACCTCGGCCTTTGCTGCATCCAACGCCGCCATTGCATCCGACAAAGCATGCATTTTTTGTTGTTCCGCATGCCAGGCTTCGGTCAATTTTTTGGATTCATCCTCGGTCTTTTTGATGATTGTTTCCAATTCGACCAATCGACGTTTTGATTCATCATCTTTTTCTTTTTTCAACGCCTGTTGCTCAATTTTTAACTGTTGTAATTTACGGTCAACTTCGTCCAGTGCATCTGGCTTTGATGATACCTCGATACGGACACGGGCCGCGGCCTCGTCAATTAAATCGATTGCTTTATCCGGCAAAAATCGGTCGGTAATATAACGATTTGATAACTTTACCGCCGCAACCAGCGCCGAATCCGCAATACGCACACCATGGTGACCTTCGTATTTTTCCTTTAACCCACGCAGGATTGAAATCGTATCATCCACGGTCGGCTCTTCGACATAGACCGGTTGAAAACGCCGCGCCAACGCCGGATCTTTTTCAATATATTGGCGATATTCATCCAAAGTTGTTGCACCCAAACAGTGCAATTCGCCACGCGCCAACATTGGTTTCAACAGGTTGCCGGCATCCATGGACCCCTCACCTTTACCCGCGCCAACCATAGTATGCAATTCGTCAATAAACAAAATGATTTGCCCATTGGAATCTTTGACAGCTTTTAATATGGCTTTCAAACGCGCCTCGAACTGGCCACGATACATCGCACCCGCCATCAGCGCACCCATATCCAAAGACAATAATTTTTTATTCTGTAAATTTTCGGGTATATCGCGCGACACAATACGTTCCGCCAAACCTTCGACAATGGCGGTTTTACCAACACCGGGATTGCCAATCAAAACCGGATTGTTTTTTGTACGACGTGACAGAACCTGTATCGTTCTGCGAATTTCCTCGTCACGGCCAATAACCGGATCCAATTTACCATCCGCAGCCAACTTAGTAAAATCGGTTGTATATTTTTCAATCGCCTGCTGTGGCGATTCTTGCATTTCTTCTGGATTCATAACGACTCCTTTTTATTTTTATCACGGGGATATATAGTGCAAAAGATAACAATTTCAATAGACAGGAAAACATCCTTAACTGAACTTTGTACTCTTGTTTGTGTTCACCGTGGGTGAACACAAACAAAAACAAAGGGCCGCGTTACCGCGACCCTTTACCCACACACAAAAACAATCTTTAATACGCGACACACATATCGCCCATCGCAGAATACAATCCACCGAACAGATGCGCTGACGCCTCTACACAAGCACCAGAGAGTATACCAGCATTGTCATAACCACTGCCAACCCTATACACATATGCCTTGGTCGCTGTAAAATCCGTATCAGAAGTTCCGCCTTGGGCCTTGTATCCTTTGACCACACACACCGCCGCATTATGCCCAGTTGCCGACGCAGAAACATCTGATAAATTTACATTCACGATATCACCAACTGCTGTTCCCGTCGGCACAGTGATATATCCCCCAACACCATACACATAACCAATCGGATTCGTTTGATTAGCACCGCGATAATATCTGATTACCCATGTTGCCCGATTGGACGCATCCGTGGTACAATGGTTCGTATCAGTCACACCGGTGTCACCATAATCTTGGGCACACCCAAATATATCACCGCCATCACCAGCAACGCCGCCATATGTATACGAAACAGTATTACCTTCTATACCACGCAAATCAAAATACTGATGCACCACATCATTAAAGAACCCATGATACCGGCACATTTGCACTTCCGATGCCACTGGGCTGCAAGAATTGTTAATATTCGTATAATACGCAGCCTTGGTTCTGCCATTACGTTCATCGCCACAATTGCTAAAACAATTGGCATCTGACGTTGCAATTCCCGCCACAAACCATTTATCCGTGGTCATAGGCACCTCTGTTCCATAATCCGACGCTGTGGAATTCCACAACTGATATTTGGTCGCCTTGCATACACAGACATCACCATCCCCCACATTATTTGGCAATGTCACAATTGAACCAACATTACGTTCCGAAATTGCCACCCTGCGGGCAGTTCCAAACACCAATTTATTTCCGATACTATTACTTACATTATAGGCAGCCACCCATTCACCCATCTGACAATCAATTCCATCCCCATCACGACACATCAAATTTCCAGATTCCGTCGGCAACCGCCATCCCCAAGGCTCCCCAGGCCCTTTATTTACACGTTCACCCCATACCACACTGTTCAAGGACTCATCTGCACTGCAATCTTTAATCTCATACCAATGATTTCCGCCGCTAGTATCTTTGACCAACAAACATTTTTTACCATCATCACAGGCCGTCGCCGGACGTGTTTGTTTTGCATTATTTAGTGACAGAATATTCGTGGTATTTGTCTCCATTTGGCCTATCAAAGTCGAAATTACCGAACGCACATCATTCAAACGAGTTTCCACCGGTGCCGCAGCATTCGATGTATATAACGTTGTTGCAACTTTGATACATGCCTTGTACGGTATATATGCCCCCGCCGATACAAGGGTACTGGCCGGCACAACCATTACATTACTGATTGTGACATTGCCATCATAATTATCATCACCCAGTCCAACTTGTCCTAACTGAAAACCAATAATACCCGTTCCACCAAATGATACTGTCACCGTTTCGCCCACATGACCTGTACAAACATTCATCAATTCGCTTTGATTATTTGTTGGTCCAATCAAAATAGGATGTGACGCATCACTTGGGTTCGCCTGCAATAATCCAATAAAATACGACCCGTCATTATCCTCGCTACATGTGATATTATACATCACTTTGTATTCGACATCAGATTTGAAATTATAATCACGCGCATTCAGATATGTTCTTAATGCTCCCTTCCAATTACCTGTGGCGGTATACCCATTATCAATATCGCCCCCAACCGATGTCACAGTAAAATCAGCCGAACGAAAAACCTGGGGATTAAATAAATTCGTTCCGCATTCATAATTGTTATCAGCATATGCCGAACCAATCATAAACACCGCCAACATCGCAGAAATTAAAGATTTTTTATTAACAATTTTTGATACGTGCATGGGTCTCCCTCTTTGTTTTATCATCCCATTATACCATAAATCGCACCCATAAAAAAACAAAAAAACGAATCACACAAAAAAAATTATAAATTCATCTTGCAAGTTATTTTCGTTTATGCGATAAATACTGAGCAAAAAAATTTACAGGAGAAAAATTATGTTCAAAATTATTGATATTCATGCACGTCAAATTATGGATTCACGTGGAAATCCAACCGTCGAATGTGATGTAAAATTATCCGGTGGCGCTTTCGGTCGCGCATCCGTCCCATCCGGCGCATCAACCGGCGCGGCCGAGGCACTGGAACTCCGCGATGGTGGTGCCGCATATATGGGTAAAGGTGTTTTAACGGCCGTCAAAAACGTGAACGAAATTATTCGCCCTGCGCTGCTGGGTATGACCGCAACATCACAAACCGAAATCGATGAAAAAATGTTGGAATTGGATGGCACACCAAACAAAGATAAATTGGGTGCAAACGCA
>CADCAA010000023.1:2090-9882 GCA_902799285.1 uncultured Pseudomonadota bacterium | reverse complement strand
AGGTGTGGTGAATTTGTTGCCTTTACCGGTATTGGACGGTGGATTTTTGTTGATTTTAATTATCGAATTTGTCACACGCAGAAAACTGCAAGGCAAAGCAATGGAAATCGCGTTCGCATGTGGATGGATTTTAATTATTGGTTTGATGCTGTTGACTATGTGGAATGATATAGCGCGGGTTGCTGGGTTGAATTAATATGAATATAAAAAAGTATATTTTTTCTGTATTGGGTGTAATTGGAATTATTTTGCCAATTCGGGCAAATACTGTTTCACGCGTGGATGTCAATGGCGCAAAACGTATGGATGCGGAATCTGTGCGTATATTGGCGGGCGTGAAAATTGGCGATAATATTACGTCGGCACGAACAAATGAAATCGTAAAAAAACTGCAAGACAGTGGCTATTTTTCAAATATCAACGTATCAATGGTTGGAAATGTGTTAAAGATTGATGTGGCCGAATCCCCAATCGTATCCCAGGTGACGGTCGAAGGAAACGACGAGGTTTCAACCGATGATTTGAAAAAGGAAATTAAATTAAAAGAACGCGCGGCATACGATGAAACTGTGATTGGTGCCGATGTGCAACGGATGTTGACTATTTACCAGCGCAAAGGTTTTTTTGGAACAAAAATAAATCCCGCACGGATTGAATTGGACAATAATCGCGTTAATGTTGTTTATGAAATTACCGAAGGTCATCCGACATATATTTCTGATATCGATTTTACCGGCAATGAACATTTCAGTTCGCGCACTTTGCGCGGTGAAATTTTATCACGCGAACACGCGTGGTGGCGTTTTATGACCCAATTTGATGTGTTTGACGAGGATAGAATTCAATACGACCAACAATTGTTGCGCCAGTTTTATCTGCGCAATGGATATGTTGATGCAAATGTCGTCAGTGCAAATGGAAAATTTACACCGACACGCGAATATTACTCGGTCGTGTTTAATATTTCCGAAGGTGAAAAATATAAATTTGGCGAAATAACGATTGATAATCCTTTCCCGGATGTGCCAACCGATGAATTGTATGACGTTATTAAAATGGATGCGGGCGATACATACAATATCGACAAAGTCGAAGAGACGATGTCTGCGTTGCGCGGTGCGGTGGCGGATTACGGCTATGCATTTATTACGGTCGAGCCAGTACCGGTCAAGGACGAGGTTAATCGGACCGTGGCACTGCAATTCAAAATTGAAAAAACAAATCGGATTTATTTGAATTCTATTAATATTTTGGGCAATGTGCGCACGTTTGATAATGTTATTGAACAATCTTTGCCGATGCGCGCGGGTGATCCTTTTTCATTACAAACTATCGAGGAAGGTCGGCAAAACCTGATGCGGACACGTTATTTCAAAGATGTGCAAATGGTGCCGTCCAGAATTGCTGATGCGAATATGATGAATTTAGATGTCCGTGTCGAAGAACAACCGACCGGCGAATTATCCGGTGGTGTTGGTTGGTCGAACATTAACGGATTTATGGTTGATGCCGGTATTACCGAAAATAACTTTATGGGACGCGGTCAAATTGTCCAGATTAAGGGTTCATTGGCGCAATATCAAAAACAGGCATTATTCAGTTTCACGGAACCATATTTGTTCGGGCGCGCGTTATCGGGCGGGTTTGATGTTGCGTATACTATGTATGATTACAAGGGTTTAACCGGGTATGATTACGACCGCGATTCATTAACGATTTCTGGGCGTTTGGGTTGGAAATTGACCGACCATTGGTCACAAACCATGCGATTGTCTGCATCATTTGACCAAAACAGCGACCCACAACAAGGATACAGTATGATGCATGCACGATTGTATTCTTTGGGAACGAATTTCCGTTATTATAATTTAGATACAAATTTTGAGCAAAACACCCATACTGGGTTGGTTGGAAATTTGGGTGCAACATATACTGGATTTGGTGGAACAACAACATATATGCGTTATGCCGGTGATTTGACCGCGATGGTGAAATTTTTTGACGATCGTTGGCAATTAAAAACATCAATTGAGGGTGGATATTTACAACCGTTGGCCGATGATTATATTCCACGCGTGTATCGTTATTTCTTGGGTGGTGAAACACTGCGTGGGTTTGATGTCGCGGGTGTTGGCCGTATCAGTCAGAATTCTTATTCGCTGGGTGGTTTGTGGAAGGTAAACGGCACGACGCAATTGAATTTTCCTGTATTTATTCCTGACGAGTATCAGGTTAAAGGTTTTGTGTTTACAGACTATGGTATTTTGGGCGATCCTGATGTGCCAGCGGGCCAGGAAAACGCGGCTTATTTGCGGGCGATTGGGTCGGGATGGCGGACATCCGCCGGGTTTGGTGTGTATTGGAATACACCAATGGGACCAATGAATTTTTCATGGGGTTGGCCGTTAAAGATTGATGAAAACGACAAAGAACGGCGTTTCCTGTTATCGTTCGAAACACAGTTTTAATTCATCCGTCTACGCTACGCTCCGTCGCGATTTCAAAGTTCAATTATCCCTTGACCTGGAATATCTGTTTTTTTTATACTGAAATTGTATGAAATGGGGGAAGTATTATGAAAAAGATTTTACTGGGATTTTTCGTTGTTTTGGCGTTGGCTGGCTGTGGTCAGGTTTATGATCGTGAACCGGTCGGTGTCGGCTATGACAACAACGAACTGAAATTAAGTCCTTGTGCCTGCATGATGGTATACCAGGCATAATTGCCGTATTGGGCGACGGGGGGAATTACGCATTGAAATACCCAGATGATTTTAACACACCGGCGTTTCCTGCGGGAAAATTTGTTGCTGTGTCCCGGTTTATGGGCACGGTGGTGATGGTATTGTTTTTTGTCATTGTATGTGTATGCGGAATAATTCTTTGGCTTAAAAAGACCCAAAATGTTAGTCCTTTTTTGATTTCTGTGTCGCCGAATAATGAACGTTGGGTTATGGTTGCGCACGACAATCATAAAACCGATGTTCCGGCGTATTTTGTTTTACAGGAATCTTTGTTAAATAATTTTGCGAAAAATTGGTTTACTATTTCCGATAATATTTTGCAAAATCAGGCTATGTGGTCCAAGGATTGTTCGCGCGATTCCAGCGAGTGTCGCGAAAATACCGGCAGTGATGTTAATACCTGTGCAATTTATTGTGCGTGTGATGACCGTGTATTCACAGAATTTGAAAAGGTTGTTTTGCCAATATATTCAAATTTGGAATCGGAACAATCGGCGGTTTGGACCGTGGAATCTGTATCTATTAACCCCGTGGATTCGTGGAAATTTATCACGCAATATGGTGGCAAATGGCGGTTGAATATTGTTGTCCAAACTGATACAGGTGTTGTAAATTTTGTGGGATTTGCAAAAACGGGGTATGATGCATTGCAATATCCAAAAACAATGGGGTATTATGTTTCTGAATTTTATACATACAGGATGAATTAATGAAACGGGTATTCGTGATTTTTATTGGCGTATGTATGTTAATCACCATGTTTGGGATGTTATTCTTTTCTGGTGCGATTTATGATGCAGAAAAAAAATATACGGTGGATACTTTTTTCTTTGAACCCAATGACAAATCGTCCGATCGTGTCATGCCGCCGGTCGCGGTTAATGATATGACGGAAAAATTTTTGCGTGGTAAAATTATTTCGCGTTTTATACATGAATATTTCTATGTAATTCCGGATATTAAAAATGCCGAGGCACGCGCGGAATTTATGAATACTGATGGAACGCCAAATATTTTATGGTTTAATTCTGTGCCGTCTGTTTCTGATAAATGGGCCAAAACCGTTGCACCGGAAATTGTTGAATTGGCCGGCAAAGGTGTGTTGCGCACGGTTTGGGTTGATGTTGATAATATTACTAAATCTGAAAGTGGGCATTTGGTTGTAAAATATGAATTGCGCACATGGACACAGCCTAACAATGTTTTGGCTTTGCCCGAGGTGACAAAAGGCTCGCTATATTTAGATGTGTCAAAAAATCCTATTCGTGTTGAACAGACCGAGGAAGCATTGCAAAGATTACAAGATGGATATGACCCGATAACCGTATTCAATTTCGGTATATTGGGATTAGAGCAAAATTAAGGTATAAAAAATATGATTTGGAAAATGTATTTTGCTTTTGTTGCTTTTATGATGGCATTTGTCGTGCCGGTTGGTTGCTATGCCGACGATGATGACGGTTTTGATTTTATGGATGACGATTACGAATATTCTGATGAAGATGATGCATTTTCAATTGGTGATAATACCGATATTATGTATTCGGAACCCGAGGATGACGAATCTATGCCTGAAAGTGTTTCATTAAATGACGGCGCGGGTTTGGTAAATGTTGGTAATTTTGATATCGCGGGCATTATGCTGGGGATGAGTTTCGAGGATGTTTACAACCTGTATCACAATAATCACAGTTTGTATATGCCGCGGCGGCGCAACAGTTTGGAATATACGATACCATTGGATTGGAAATATAATTTGGATTATGAATGTCGGCAAAATGGAATTGTCCAGCCGGAAAAATTGGATCGCTGTATTCGCGGGTTGGCGCGCAGTCGCGGTTTGTTGTATGTTTCTGAAATTCATTTGGAACGCGCAAAGACCGGTGAAACACTGGATGTTTATTTGACCAGTAATGCAACCGATAATGTTGTTTATCGCGTCGTGTACAATAATGATGTTGATAAATTAGAAGGCAGCAATCCAAAATTTGCCGATCAACGCGAAAAGAAAATTTTGGCGTTTTGGAAAAACGTAATTAAAAAATATGGCGCGCCGAATTCCGGCCAGGACACTTGGATTACGTCAACGAATACTTATGATCCAAAAATGAAGGCTTATTACGGTTCTTTGGATTTGGTTGACGAAGGGCGTCGCGCCATGGATGCGCGCAACGCAGCACAACAATCGCGTGATAATTTCCGCGCAAAACCATACGCTTTTTAATGAATACTTACTATACCGGTCTTTTTTCAGAATGGCGCGCAAGAATGTTTTTGCGATTCCATGGATACAGAATTTTGAAATCAAGGTATATAACCGGGCGCAACACTGGACGTGCAGAAATTGATATTATTGCACAACGCAAAAATACTATCGTTTTTGTCGAGGTTAAATACAGGCCGGATTTACAAACTGCGTGGGATGCGATTACGCGGACACAAATACGGCGATTACGGGATGCGGCAAATGGATATTTGTTAAAAAAACGTTGGATGGGTAATGCCCGATTTGATGTTATCGCCGTTTGTGGATGGAAAATATATTGGGCGAAAAACGCCTTTTAATGCTTGCATACCCGAATAGATTTCCTATAATTTCCGTGATGTTTATAAAGGAGTGCTGTTATGAATTTTGTAAAAACGGCTATTGATGGCGTGTATGTTATTGAGCCAAGGGTATTTAACGACGCCCGTGGATATTTCTTTGAAAGTTATAACGAGGATGCATTTGTGCGAAACGGTATTACCAATCGCTTTGTCCAGGATAATCAATCCAAATCATCCTATGGCGTGGTGCGTGGATTGCATTGTCAGTTGGGCGAACATTCCCAGGCTAAATTGGTTCGTGTTTTGCAAGGCCGCGTTTTAGATGTCGCAGTTGATGTGCGTCCAAATTCCAATACTTTTGGCCAACATGTAGCGGTGGAATTATCTGATGAAAATATGCGGCAATTATTTATTCCGCGGCATTTTCTGCACGGATTTTCTGTGTTGAGTAAAACGGCCGTTTTTGCATACAAGGTTGATAATTTATATTGCAAAGAATCTGAATTCGGTATTCGTTATGATGACCCGGAAATTGGCGTTGATTGGCGTGTTCCTGCCGATAAAATTATGACTTCGGAAAAAGACAGAATTGCGAATACTTTGCAAGATTTGGTAAAAATTTATAAAGGAAATACAAAATGAGCAAGATTTTAATTACAGGTGGCAACGGACAATTGGGAACATCGTTGGGAATGATATTGCCGGATGCAATTCGCACTGATTATGATGTGTTGGATATCACCAATGAAAACGCAGTGCGTCAATTTGTTAAACGAAATAATGTTGATACAATTATAAACTGTGCCGCGTACACTGCGGTGGACAAGGCCGAAGACAATATAGATGCCGCCACCAAGATAAATGTTGATGGACCACGCAATTTGGCGAAAAGTGGTGCGAAAATAATTCATATTTCCACAGATTATGTTTTTGATGGTTCTGGGCATACGCCATATCAAACATGGGAACCGACAAGTCCGAAATCTGTATATGGCAAAACAAAGTTGGCCGGCGAACAGGCTGTGATGGATTATGCAAATATGGCCATCGTTATTCGGACCGCGTGGTTGTATTCGCCGTATGGAAACAATTTTGTAAAAACTATGTTGCGATTGGGCGATGAAAAAAAATCCATCAATGTCGTCAATGACCAAATTGGAACACCAACATATGCGGCGGATTTGGCACATGCAATCAAAGCTGTTTTGCCACAAATGAAATCGAAAAATGCTGGTGTTTACCATTTTACCGATGAAGGTGTGTGTTCTTGGTATGATTTTGCGACCGAAATTATGAATATGGCCGGCAAAAAATGTGTGGTGCGTCCGATACCAACATCAGAATATCCAACGCGCGCGTCGCGTCCAGCGTACAGTGTTTTGGATAAAACAAAAATTAAAAAAGTTTTTGGCATTCAAATTCCACACTGGCGGCAAAGTTTAGAAATGTGTATCAAACAGTTATCCAGATAAAAACCTTGCATCATTAGGATAAAAATCTGTAAGATAATTTTTGTAGAAAAAAAGGAGAAAAAATGAAAAAAGTTTTATTGGCGATGTTTGCTGTTTTGACTTTGGCCGCGTGCACAGGTTCGTATAAATCTGGGAACTGTGAATATGATTTCTTGTTCCACAAAGATATTTCGATTTCCAAGATTATTGGTAATGCGACCGGTGGTTGCTAAGATATAAAACCAAAATTTTGACGCCCATTATTGGGCGTTTTTTATTTATACAAAAAAACGCGCAAACGCGCGGAAAATAAAATACGGGCAACTTTCGTTGCCCGCCGATGCATTATTATTGTGACATAAAATTTTATATTATGCAAGAACTATTTACAAACAATTACCATTGCCGGACGCAAAACTGTGTCGCCGTACATATAACCCGATTGAACTTCGTCAAAAACAGTACCGGATGCGTGCGTGTCATCCGCAGGAACCGTTGATATCGCACTGTGAAATTGTGGGTTTAATTGTTGACCGATGCTTTCAATTTTTACAATCCCGATTTGCGCAAAAGCCGATTCCAATGCCATTGCCAAAGATTTTATTCCATCGTCATTTGGGGCGTGTTTTTGCGCCAACACCAACGCATCCATCACCGGCAAGAATTTTTTCGCAATTCCCATGCCAGCCGTGCGCGCCACTGATTCGGAATCACGCGCCGCACGCCGACGGGTATTTTCCAATTCCGCCGCAATCCGCATATATTTATCGGTTAAATCGGCGACCTGGGTTTGTAATTCACCAATCAGTTTTTCCGATTCGGATTCAGGCGCAGCAACCGATTCATTTACTGGTGTTGTATCGGTCGGCTGTTCCACGGCATCGTTCAAAGATACCGATTCAATATCGACATGTTTATCCTGTTTGTTATTTTCCATAATTACCCTGCCCTTTGTATATTTATCTTAATGATTATTTAACACTTTTAATTATAGGTATGAAATCGTCCTTTTTCAAGGATGCGCCGCCAACCAATACGCCATCCACATTTT
>CADCAA010000023.1:0-2069 GCA_902799285.1 uncultured Pseudomonadota bacterium | reverse complement strand
GTATCGTTAAATCCCATTTCATCCAATGTTTTACGTATTAAACTGTGCACAGATGCAATTTGATCGATGGTTGGCGTTATTCCCGCACCAATTGCCCAACGCGGTTCGTACGCAACCATAAAACCACCATTTTGCGCGTTGCTGGGGATGGATTCGCGCAAACCTTTGTCCACGATTGCATCGGTCAACCCAGAATCCCGTTCCATTTTTGTTTCACCGACACAGATTATCGGCATTAAATCGTTTTCGATGGCCAATTCTGCACGCGTTGCAACATCAGCATTTGTATCGTGCAATTCATCACGGCATTCACTGTGTCCAACCAAAGTCGCCGTCGCGCCAGCATTCCGCACCATTTGCGCAGAAACGTCCCCTGTATGCGCGCCAGATGCATATTTGCCGACATTTTGTGCGCCAATCATAACGGTCGCATCGCCCGGACGCAACAAAGTATACGGGACACACAAAATAACACGATGTTTTGTGGCGGCCGCAGCAATTTCTGACATCATTTCAGATAGTAATTCATTGTTCCCGTTCATTTTCCAATTACCAACAATTATTTTCATTTTTATTCCTCTTTTTTTCATTGCATTTTGACCGTCACCTTTGCTATGGTAGAGCAAAAGGAAACAAAATGCTAGAATATTTACGTAATGCTGCGGAAAAGCCATTGGCGAAATTTTTGATTGCCGTATTGGCGTTTTCGTTTATTGGATGGGGCGTTGCTGAATGGATTTTCGGCGGCGGAATGGGTGATACTAATTTGGTTCGCATTGGCGATGCCGAAATTACTGTGAATCAATTCAGTAATCAAAAATCGCAAATGTTGGCGAATATGTCGCGTGAGCAACAGCGGTCAATATACACCGATGCAAATGCGACTAAATCTTTTAATCGTTATGTGTTGGGCGATTTGACCAGCCAGCAAATGGTTCAAAATCGTGCGGCGGATTTGGGTTTTGTGATTTCTGATCACCGTATTGCAAAACAAATTCGCGAAATGCCCGCTTTCCAGGATAATGGTAAATTTTCTGAACAACGTTTTGATGCGGCGTTATATGCAAATGGATTGACCGAGGATAGATTGGCCACCGTTTTGCGTGCCGATATTGCGCGGACAATGGTGTTGGGACCAATGTCTGAACGCGTGCGCGTGCCGGAATTTGCGGTTGATGCTGCGTATAATGCGCGCTATGCCACACGCGAAATTGAATACAAAATGGTGAATTTCAAAGATTTCAAGGTTGCAACGCCGACCGATGATGCGTTGCAAACATACTATGCGCAACATCCGAAAACTTTGCCGGAAACACGTCGCGTGTCGTACGTGTTTGTATCGGCCGATATGTCAAAACCGGACGAGGTTGACGCCGGTATGGCACGCATTACCCGGGTCGAAGACGAAATCATTGGTGGTGATTCTTTGGTTGCGGCCGCAAAAAAGCATGGTGCAAAGTTTGTACAGTTAAAGGATTTTGCGCGTAATGGCGCGGTGGGCGATGCAAATATCACGCCTGAAATTGTTGCACAAATCTTTACAATGGACGCAAACAGCGATAGCGAAATTATCGAAGGTAAAAAAGGATTTATGATTTTGCATATCGATAATATATCGCCTGCACACAGTGCTGAATTCGCATCTGTGAAAAAAGAATTGGTGCCGGAATGGACGCGTGCAGAAAAACGGAAACAGGCGTATGAACGTGCGAACGCAATCTTGGTCGATTTGAATAATGATAACAAATGGACGGGCGCGACGGCAAAAACGGTCACACGCGGAAACGGTGCGCCAATGGCGGTTTTGATTTGATTTATGCCGATCCGCCATTCAAGGATATGGATTACCCGGATTTACGGCCTTTTATCGAGTGGTTGAATCCTGGTGGTGTCGCTGTTTTTGAAGCACCGAGCCGCAAGTTACCCGAATGGGCTAGCGAAGGTCAAGTTCGCCGCTACGGGGAATCGTCGTTGGTAATTTTCAGAAAATGAGCTTGTCAGGTCGGGGCTAAAGCCCCTTTGGGCTCGCTTCGCTTTGGGTTTTTACTTATATCCCATAGCTCAAAGGT
>CADCAA010000022.1 GCA_902799285.1 uncultured Pseudomonadota bacterium | reverse complement strand
GGCGGCCTTGGGCCAATGGCCGTCGCCGATATCCGGCCATGTGTTCGGTGTATTATTTTCACATAATACCAGATTCCCATTATATCCACGGACGTGTACAGTGCGGTAATGATTCGGTGTGTTTATACATATTAATAATATTACAACCGCCCAAAACAGCAACTTTGTAAAACCCCATGGCTGTAAAAACGCGTTTCTATTAAATTTATCCTTTAATAAATTTTGGTACAATGCCCAGCCCCATGCAAACATCAACATCGTCGCCGCAAAAAACACGCCAATCCATATTGGGGTTGTTATGGTCTTTAATATTTCAGATGCAGAATCCCAACCAGATGATGCCGCAGGGCATACGTACAGCACGTTGCCCAACATATTTTCAGGAACGCGCACCGTTGGTTCAATGTTGCCCAAATGAACACCGAATGATGCCATCAATGTCACCAATGTCAACATAGCCAAAGCAAAAATCATCGTCGGTTTCATACCTGGTATTATATCAAATTTTCAACTGTAATTTTATAAAAAAATGCAAAATGTGATTGAAAATTGATGGATGTCGAATTGCCAAGTGTGCAAAATAAAACTTTGCCGGGGGCGGGTTTTCGCAAAGCGTATATAAAAGACAGAAAAGGGCGTTGGTCGGGTTTTTGTTTCTTTTTGTCGGATTTTGTGGTATAATTGTTTCAACCAAGCAAAGGGGGATATTATGAAAGGTATTAACAAGTTGATTGCTGTGTTGGCAAAAAACCTGGGCATTACTATCGTGTTGGTCGCGGCGATTATTTTGTTCGCCGTGTTTTCTGATGGTTTGTTGGCCGGGTTGATAACGGCGCTGTCGGCGTTGATTGCGTATACTTGCTGTGAATTGCTGTATCGCGAGTACAAGGCGGCGGGGCCGGCAAAGCGCGTGGCAAAAAAGAAATAAAAAACGCCCAATTGGGCGTTTTTTTTATTTCAAAGTGCAAAGTTCAGAGTTCAATTAAGGATACATTATTCACAACTGCCCCGTCGGCTACGCCGCCACCCCTTCTTCCATGAAGACGGGGACACCCCTTTGCGAAACGCTTCGGGGTGCAGGCGGGCTATGTGGTGCGGGTTTCCTATTGTTGGGAAAATAAAAAAACCGCGCCAGTGCAACGCGGTTTATCCGATAAAAATGGTGGGTTATGTAGGACTCGAACCCACGACCAAAGCGTTATGAGCGCTCCGCTCTAACCAACTGAGCTAATAACCCACGGGTGGGATTATGGCATCTTTTTTCCCGTTTCGCAAGTTAAAAAAATTAAATCGCTTTATTTTTTCCACGGGTTGTGCCATGATGCGCGTATGTCTGAAATCGTTCCGATTTTAAGTGATGCCCAGATGCAGGCGTTTCGAACCATTGAAAATACCAATGGTAATCTGTTAATCGTGGGCCAGGCCGGAACCGGAAAATCGACTTTCGTAAATTACCTGAAATCGGCATCGGCCAAACGTATTATATGTGCGTGTCCGACCGCCGTCAGTGCGTTGAATATCGGGGGGCAAACAATTCACAGTTTGTTCCAAATTCAGCCGCGCGATTTTATTATGCCTGAATTTTTGAAGTTAAAGGCAAAAACGCGAAATGTGTTGGTTGCGGCCGATGTGTTGATTATTGATGAAATTTCTATGGTTGCGCCGGATTTGCTGGATGCGATGGATTTGTTGGCACGCACCGCGCGGCGCGATAATCGGCCATTTGGCGGAATTCAGGTTGTTGCGATTGGCGATTTGTCGCAATTGCCGCCTGTGATTGTTGATGATGCAAAAAAATATTATTTGGCCGAATATGGGTATGAAAATTCGTATTTTTTTGACAGTCATGTGTTCCGTCGCGCGGATTTTATGCGGTTTTCTTTTGATCATGTTTATCGGCAAAATGATGGCGAATTGTTGCAGAACCTGAAACGGTTGCGTGACGGCGATGTGGGGGCTTTGGAATTTTTTAATCGATGCAAAATTGCCGATGCGGCGCGGCGGGCGAATGCCGTTTTAATTACGCCTTATCGTGCGATGGCCGAAAATATCAATGCGGCGCGTTTGCGGGCAATTCCCGCGCCAGAGGTTTCTTTTCTTGGTGAATTGTCTGGCAATTTTTCGGAAAAAGATGTGCCGGCACCAATGAATTTAGTGTTAAAAGTTGGGGCGTTGGTTGTGTTTGTGAAAAATTCCGATAAGTGGCATAATGGATCTATGGGACGGATTGTTGATATGCGCGCTAATGAAATTTTGGTTGAATTATTGAATGCCACGCATCGGGTTGTTGTCGTAAAGCCTGAAAAGTGGGAGAAAATTGAATATGTGCGCGATGAAAATGACCGATTGATTGAACATGAAATAGGGTCGTATAAACAATTCCCGCTGAACCTGGGGTATGCAATGACAATTCACAAGGCCCAAGGAAAAACACTGGATGCCGTCGTTGTCGATATTGCGCGTGGTGCGTTTGCGCATGGGCAGACCTATGTTGCTTTGTCACGGACGCGCAGTGCGGGTGATATGCATATTACGACGCCAATTCGGCCCAAAGATGTTATCTTTGACAGGCGTGTTGTCGAATTTATCGAAAGTGAATAGTTTTATTTTTTTCGTGATTTTATGTTTCGTAATTTTGTTGTGATAATGTCCCGGGTACGGCGGAATTTCAGCAGATGCGTCAGGCGTTTTGTATCAATATCACGTTGAAATGTTTGTGTGTATATTTTTGCTATTTCATCAACCGTGACCATTGGCCAAAATGATAATATCTGGGTCAGGGCGGCGTATTCATCACAGATTGCGATGCTGTCCAAATCCAACAACGCACGAATGTTATTATTTTCATCCAATAAAATGTTTGCTGGGTTCAAATCATAGTGGTGTAAAGTCACGTTGCCGGACATTGTTTGACGTTTGTTTATATGGTAATATACATTTGCGATAAATTTGCCGTATGTTTTTATGTGATGTTTATAGCGACGATCGCATAAAACTAAATCATTAACCAATGCAGTATTTTCGATTCCCAGGGTTGATATTTTTTTATCCAATGTTAATGCCTGGGTCAGGATGTCTAAAATTTGGTTGTGGGTCAACAGGTCGTTCGCCATTACCAATGATGCCGTTATCCCAGGGATGATTTTGTATTTTTCAAAGTATGTGCCGCCACTGATGAATATTTTGGAATCAGGCACCGGGATATTATTTTTTAATAAAATCTGGGCCATTAACAAATTGTGCATTGATGTTTTTGGGTCGGATATTTTATAAACAAAACGTTCGCCAAATTCAACTGTGCTGAATAAAGATGATGTTAAAATTTCGCGGTTTAACACCTTTTTCATTGGTTTGATGTCGGTCGGATTTGTGGCCTGGGTGCGTATCAATTCAATGTATTTTTGTACGTCGTTCATCGTGTTGCCTTTTTTATTCCGCCTGTTCCAAATACGATAGCATAAAATCGTCCAGGTCGCCGTCCAGCACCGCCGCAGAGTCGGTTTTTTCGACGTTGGTGCGGACGTCTTTGACCAATTGATATGGGTACAGGACATAGTTTCGAATTTGGCTGCCCCATTCAATTTTCTTTTGTGCGGCTAATGCCGCATTTTCCTCAGCCTCGCGCTTTTTTAATTCCAATTCGTACAGGCGGCTGCGTAAAATTTTCATGGCCATATCTTTGTTTTGAAATTGGCTGCGTTCGTTTTGGCATGTGACAACCGTGTTTGTCGGAATATGCGTGATGCGGACAGCACTGTCGGTTTTATTAACGTGTTGGCCACCGGCACCGGATGAACGGTATGTGTCAATGCGCAAGTCTTTTTCATTGATTTCGATTTCGATGCTGTCGTCGACGTCGGGCCAAACATCAACCGATGCAAAACTGGTTTGGCGTTTGCCGTTTGCATTAAATGGCGATATGCGAACCAAACGATGAACGCCGATTTCAGATTTTAGCCAACCGTATGCTTTGTCGCCATCTATTTTCAGTGTAATGCTTTTGATGCCAGCAACGTCACCAGGGTGTTCGTCAACAACTTCAACAGTAAATCCATGACGTTCGGCCCAACGCATATACATACGGGTTAACATTTGCGCCCAATCCATAGCCTCGGTCCCACCGGCACCGGCCTGGATAAATAAAAATGCGTTATTGTTATCGTTTGGGCCGTTAAACAGTGTGATGAATTTTGCCGCGTGTGCGCGTTGGGCCAATGATTCAATTGCCGCCACGATATCCGCATCATCGGGCGCCATTTGGTATAATTCGTTCAGGTTTTTGTAATCTGATTCCAGTGAATTAAAATCAGCCAGTGTTTTTTCCAAATTTGATTTTTTTTGCAACAATTTGCGTGCGGCGTCCGCATCATTCCATAAATTTTCGTCGGCGGCCTGGGTATTTAATTGCGCGATTTCGGCGGATAATTTTGCAGGGTCAAAGAAACCCCCTTAACGATGAAATGTCGTTTTCTATCCCGGATAAAGTTTCGTTTTGCAATATCATAACTGGTATGCTAGCAATTTTATAGTCTAAATCAATAAATAATTGCATTGACCCGATAAATATGATAAAATTTTATAAAAGTGAGAGAGGCTATTTAATGAAAAACTTAATTGCGTTTTGTGGATTATTGGGTTGTATTTGTGCCACAGGTGATGTTTTTGCGGTGTCTGCGGGGACGGTTTCGGGAAATAATGGCGCGCGTGGTGGTGTGTTGGTTTCAAATGCCACAACATCGGGCGGACGTGGAATGCAGGGTGTCGCGAACGCGTACAAGAAAAACCAGGTTGCAAATTATTATATGCTGACGCAAAAAGATGTCGGAACGGCGTGCAGTGAACGCATTATGAAATGTTTGAATGATTTCTGTGACGGTATGACTGTGTCGGCCGGCATTGTCCAGGGAAATAAATGTGCGTCGGTCACCAATACGGATTTGTATAATTATGCTTTATTGTGTTTGCAAAAGGATACGTCGCCGTTGTTGCCACAATATAATGTTAATACGAAATACAGCACGGGTGCGCTGAACACGGCGGCCCAGTTGTGTCCACGATATGTCCAGGAAAACTTGATGTCGTTTTTGTCTATGTCTAATATGGCGACCCAGTTGTCTAAGTCGACATCTGATTTGTGTATCCAAAGACGGCAAGAGTTAGAGGCGGCCATGGCCTGTCATTCTGTGGCTTTGGCATATGGTAATGATACAACCAGTAAGTTAACCGCACAATTAACAGATTATTGTGGTTCCGGGGTGCCGGGTGGATCCGCCGAAATGGTGACCCGTTTTGTTAATGCGGGTAATGTTGGGGCCAATGTGTGGGGATGGGCCGAAAAAGTTGTCGGATTGGATGTGAATTCCAAGGGGGCCGATTGGCAATCTGCGGTGGATAATATTTTGGCCGGGTATACCAATCGTATGAATTTGGCATGTGGTGATGATTTGCAAATAAACCCCAGTGCGGCAACTGTATCAACAACGGGGACAACCGCGTTATTGGCGACGGCGTCTTTGATTGCGGATGCAAAATTCCCGGATACAACAACGGTTGTGGTAAATGCAACAAATCCGAATGCGTATAATCCGATTTGGATGGATGTTTTGTCGAATTCTGATTTGGTGGATGCGAATACCGCGACCCAGGTTGTTAATGCTGGTTTGGGCAATTCGCCATTGACAGCAAATGCCTTTTTAACCAGTTCACAAATGACCCAAATGCAAGAGGCGTACAAAAAAGGAACCAAAGTGTTTATTATTCGCGACACAACACGTTGTTATATTGTGCCTGTCCAGACTTTGACAGATGCGGAAACAACGATGGTTGCGACCCAGTTTTCAAATTGTCGTAAATAAAATGTTATTTGTTTTAACGCCGACCATTTGGTCGGTGTTTTTTTATGTGCGGACTTGTATTTCGGGTTAATTTTTGATATAATGTGGACGTTATGAAAGTATCACGGCGCGCAGTTTTGAAAATGTCTGGATTTGGATTTGCGGCGATAACGTTATTGCCACGTGTGGCTTTTGCGGGCCGAAATTCTGTGTTGTCTATGCGGACCGGGGTGCAGCCAAATGGAAAAACGCGCTTGGTGATTGAAACGTCTGCGCGGCCGGTTTACGATATTTCTTATCCCCAGAATCAATTGATGATATCGCTTTCTAATACTGCGGCGGGGGCTGTTTCGCCAAAGTTATCGGGTGATACATTGGTGAAAAATTTAACCCAAACACAAAATGGCGATAAATTAAATATTGTTGCCGATTTGCGACGCAGTGTTGTGCCATTGGATAAATCCCAGGTTATGATTTTGTCGCCAAATGGTGATAGTGAATATCGTTTGGTTATGGATTTTGTTGCGGGAACGTCCGGGGCAGGGGCAACGGAATCGGCCGCGGCAACAACAAAAACGCCGGCAAAAAAATATGTGGTTGTAATTGATGCCGGCCACGGGGGCAAGGATCCCGGTTGCATAGGCAAGGGTGGAACAAAGGAAAAGGCCGTGGTTCTATCCGTTGCAAAAAAATTAAAGAAAGAATTAGATTCAATTGGGTTTAAAACATATTTAACACGCAGTGATGATACATTCCTAAAATTGGCGGACAGGGCGGAAATTGCCGAAAAACGCCATGCTGATTTATTTTTATCACTGCATGCAAATGCGAACCCCAGTCGTTCTACACGTGGGTATTCGGTTTATACGCTTTCTGAAAAAGCATCGGATGAAGAGGCACAAAAGTTGGCCGATACAGAAAATGCTGTGGATAAAATCGGCGTGTCGGGATTTGCGGAATTTTCCAAAGAAATTCGTGTCGCTTTGTCGGCGTTGCAGCAACGTGCCGTGGCGGAATTGTCCGAAGAATACGCGAATGATTGCGCGCGTGCCATGGATAATGCATCGATTGACCGTTTGCCGGGGCCCAGTATTCGTCATGCACCGTTTGCCGTTTTGCGTTCGACTGTGCCGGGTGCATTGATAGAGTTGGGACATTTATCTAATGCGTCAGAGGAAAAATTGCTGAAATCTGATGCGCATCAGAATAAATTGGTTCGTGCAATCGTGAAATCTGTAAAAAATTATAATTTTGATGTTTAGTTGTTGAAATTGACAATAAAATATATATAATCGTTCGCATATACGGAGATATGGCAGAGCTGGTTGAATGCGCACGACTCGAAATCGTGTATACGGGAAACCGTATCGAGGGTTCGAATCCCCCTATCTCCGCCAGGAAATTAAAATCTTAAACTGCCCAATTTTAATGGGCGTTTTTTGTTTTATTTTTATTCTTGTTAGATTATCATATGTTTGGCAAAGGAGAAATTATGGAATATCTGGACATATATGACGAATATATGAATAAAATAGGGCAAGAATCTCGTGATATAGTTCATCAAAACGGTTTGTGGCATAAAACTGTACATTGTTGGATGTATGATGATATGGGAAATATTTATTTTCAAATTCGTGCGGATTCTGGGAAACTTTATACAACTGCATCGGGTCATGTGTTAACGGGTGAAACTGTACGTGATGCGTTCAGACGCGAAATTCGTGAAGAAATCGGACTGGATATGGATGTGACCGATGCTATTCCTTTAGAAGTTGTGTTTTGGCGACAGGACAAGCCACAAAAAAACTGGCACGATCGTGCGTTTGCGCATATTTATGCAAATAAATTTCCAACCGGGGTTAATGTTTTTCATTTTCAACCCGAAGAAGTTGCCGGCTTGGTTTGTGTGAAAGCAACAGATTGTTTGGATTTGTTGATGGATAAAAAGGCATCTGTGCGTGCGATAAAAATCACTGAGGATAAATCAATAGAGGTAGATATTACCAAAGATGATTTTTTGGCCGCGCCTGATGAAACACCGATTGTTAAATATGGTTTTGTATTGCAAAGTATTATTCAACAAAACTTGCATGTTTAGGCATAGGAATTTTTGTGTCCGTCTTCGCTGGTTCTGAATGGTGTTGAAAATACTTTTGTGTAAAGTTTTATTGTGTTCATTGGAAAATATTTGCTACGCCGCGACGCTGAAATTTTTTAATTGTGTGTTGTGGCACACAATAACAAAATTTTGCGGTATTATTTTACCGTATTGATTTTTCTTGACTTTTTGGCGGGGTTGGGGCATAATCGTGTCGTTCTATTTATAACAAAAGGCAAAAATATGGTAGCAACAAAATCATTAAAGGGTTGCGAATTGGAATCTAAATGGTATCTGATTGATGCAACTGACTGCACTTTAGGGCGTTTGGCGGCGTTTACGGCAAACATCCTGCGCGGTAACGGACACAAGGCTGACAAGGATAAATTTTATTGGCATTCTGCTTGGACCGGCAGCTTAAAGGAACGCACATTGGGTCAAATGCGTGAACAAAAACCAGAATTGTTGGTTAAAAATGCTGTGAAACGCATGATGGGTCGTCGGACAACGGTGGCATTGGCGGATAAACGTTTGACAAAATTGCACGTTTACGCGGGTGCTGAACATAAACACAGTGCGCAAAATCCAGTTGTGATTGATTTTGCAAGCCTGAATCCAAAGAACAAAAGAGGCTAATTATGACAGAAGCAAAAAAGACAACTGCAAAGAAACCGGCTGCGAAAAAAGCAACCGCGACAAAAACTGTTAAGGCTGTTAAAACCGTTAAAACAACAACCAAGGCTGCGGCGAAATCTGCGCCAAAGGCTGTGGCTGTGGACGTTAAATTGACCGGTGCAACATATGCAACCGGTAAACGTAAAGATTCTGTGGCACGTGTATATTTATTACCGGGCAAGGGCAATATCACGGTCAACGGTGTTGCAATGAATGCGTATTTCCGTCGTCCTGTGTTGCAAATGATTATTGCACAACCGTTTGGTGTGACAAAACGCGAAACCGAATATGATATCGTGGCATTTGTATCTGGCGGTGGTTTATCCGGCCAGGCGGGTGCCGTGAAACACGGTATTTCCAAGGCATTGGAAAAACGCGAACCTGAATTGCGTGCGGCGTTAAAGGCTGCGGGCTTCTTGACACGCGATAGTCGTGTTGTTGAACGTAAACACTATGGTGTGCGCAAGGCACGTCGTTCGACACAGTTCAGCAAACGTTAATTTCGTGTTGCCGAATTTATATCCCCGCAAAATGCGGGGATTTTTTTGTGTAAGAAAATGTGCCTGTGGTGTGTGGCGCGGATTTATTATATAATTTGGCCCAAAGGAGGGTCGTTATGAAATCTTTTTTTATTTTAATTGCCGCGATACTTATTTCTTTTATTCCAGGCGCAATCGGGGTGTTGTTTTCACCGGTCGTGGGCCACACGAACGAATGGTTCAATTCTTTGGCCCAATCGTCCCTGACACCGGCGCCGATGGTGTTTAGTATTGCGTGGACGATATTATACCTGTTGTTGGGTATTGCGTTATATTGTGTTTGGCGCGCAAAGCGGACGCAAAAGCATCGTAAATGGATTGGTGTTGCAGAATGGTTGTTTTTTGTCCAAATGGTATTAAACGCGTTATGGAGTTATGTGTTCTTTGGATTACATATGCCGATGTTGGCGGTCTTTGTTTTGGCGGCGTTGATTTTGGTGATATTGTGGATGACGCGCGAATTTGGTAAAGTCAGTCGGGCTGCATATTACCTGGTATGGCCGTATATTGCATGGTTGTTGTTTGCTTTCTATTTGAATAGTGTGGTTGCGTATTTGAACTAAATCTTCAAAATTTTGGTTTTTGCGTCACCCATATTCAGACGTTTCAGTCCCAATTCTTCGATGTAATCGGGGCTGTTTTTTTGGACCAAATCAATATGTTTTTGTAATTGTTCCAATTTAGCCTGTTCGGCAACCAATTGTTCCTGGGCCGAGTTCAGACGCCATATGTTTATGATGAAACCCTGTAATGTTGTTTTGCCGGTAAAGATTCCGATTGACCAAAATACCGCGATAACAACCATAATTACGCCCAGTTTGCCGTGAAAACCGGCCCCCCAGGCGCGCCCTATAAATGCAAATAAATTTTTGATTTTTTCCTTCATACGTGTCATTATATCACAAATGTTTAAAAAAGATAATTTTTTTGTTGCGCCATTGGCCGGAATTACTGATAGGCCTTTTCGGGCTATTGTTCGGCAATTTTCACCAGATGTGTCAATGGTGACCGAAATGATTTCGTGTCATTCTTTGGTAGCGTCACATAAAAATTGCCAACGAAATTTTGATACATATGAATCCGAGGGGAATATTGGTGCGCAAATTTTTGGTGCGGATGCAGAACTGATGGCCGACGCTGCGCGTATTTTACAGGATAATGGTGCAAAATGGATTGATATAAATATGGGATGTCCGGTGCCCAAGGTTGCAACGCGTGCCGGGGCGGGTGCCTTTTTAATGCGTGACCATAAATTGGCGGGTGAAATTATGGAATCGGTTGTTCGGGCGGTTGATATTCCTGTGTCAATCAAAACACGTTTGGGATGGGACGATGCGCACCAGGACTGGACTGACCTGGTGGATATTGCCGCGGGGTGCGGGGTTAAATTTGTGGCATTACATGGGCGAACGCGGGCCGCGGGGTATACCGGTGTGGCTGTTCATCCGAATGTATCAAATTCGCCAATTCCGATTATTGCAAATGGCGATATTCAAACCATGGATAATGTGAAAGAAATGGAATCTTTGGGTTATGCCGGTGTTATGATTGGACGTGCAATGTTGGGTGCCCCTTGGAAATTGCATGAATTGATGGGGGGTGTGCGACCTGATGATATTGGGCGTATTGTATTGCATCATCTGGATTTGGTTATTGATTATTATGGTGTGCGGGCCGGTGTCCCGTTATTTCGCAAACATGCGGCATGGTATTCGGCCGGATTGCCGGGGGCGTCGGCTTTTCGTGTGGCGGTAAATCAAATTACAGATTTGACAGAATTAAAAGATAAAATATCTGAATTTTGGGGTTGCGTTGTCAAAATATAACGATATCATATAACTGAATTGAATAAATTTAATCGTATCCAAAGGGGAAAACACCATGAACGATGAAAAAAATGTCGAAAACAAAACCGAGACAAATTTAAGTGCGGGTGAAATGCTGCGTAATGCCCGAACCATGGGACGCAGAAAACGCGAAATCAGCACAATTGCAAAACAATTATGCATTGCCGAAGAATTTTTAGATGCTTTGGAAAACGGTGATTATAAAAAGATTCCTGAATTGGTTTATGTTTTGGGTTTTGCCCGCAATTATGCAATGGAATTGGGTTTGGACCCGGATATGATTGTGAACAAGATTAAAACTGAGTTGGGTATTGAACCAACAGATGAGGCTACAATTACAAATGATGATTTAGAAGAAATGAATCGCGCGGCGGAATACAAGGCTAAATTGCAAGAATGGTTGCGTATTGCCGTTGAATATGTGCGTCGGCATTGGTTGTGGTTCGCAATTGGTGGCGGAATCATCGTTTTGGCAATGTTGGTTGTGATTATTTTTGGTGGTTCATCTGATAACAAGGTTGATGATGTTGTCGCTGCACCTGTGGTTCAACAGGCGGCACCCGCGGTCGAGGAACCGGTTTACAATATCCCGGTACGTGAACGTTTCGGCAAGGAAAATATGGCGCGCGCCAAGGTTATTATCCAGGCAATCGAGGATTCCTATATCGGGGTCGAGGATGCCAAAGGCCGTGTTGTGTTTGGTCGTTCGTTGGTTGCGGGCGATGTGTACTATGTGCCAAATGGGTCCGGGTACAAGGCAAAGTTCGGTAATGCCGGTGGTGTTGATATATGGGTTGGTGGCGAATTGGCACCAAAGGTTGGTGCAAACAAAACATCAAAAAAAGATGTGTCGCTGAATCCGGAATCGTTGATGAAAAAAAAGTAGGGGATATTTCATAACATATTGGGCGTGGCGAATTTTTTTCGTCGCGCCTATTGTTTTTTTATATATTTAGTTTATATTTATCATTACTATGACAGGATTTATAAAAATTCGCGGTGCACGCGAAAACAATCTTAAAAATATTGACCTGGACATACCAAAGAATAAATTGGTGGTCGTGACCGGCGTTTCTGGTTCTGGGAAATCGTCGTTGGCATTTAATACCATTTATGCCGAGGGTCAACGTCGTTATGTTGAATCTTTGTCATCTTATGCACGGCAATTTTTAGATATGCAAAAAAAGCCAGATGTTGATTTTATCGAAGGCTTGGCACCGGCAATTTCTATTGAACAAAAAACAACGTCAAAAAATCCGCGTTCGACCGTTGGCACCGTGACCGAGGTTTATGATTACCTGCGTTTATTATGGGCGCGCGTTGGGGTGCCACATTCGCCGGTGACTGGGTTGCCGATTAAATCACAAACTATTGCGGAAATGGTCGATTGGACCATGAAAATACCGGCGGGGGTTCGGCTGTATATTATGGCCCCATTGGTGCGTGAACGCAAAGGCGAATATAAAAAGGAATTGGCCTTTTTACAGAAACAGGGCTTTACCCGTGCAATCATTGATAATGAATTGGTTGATTTGGCGGCGGCACCGCAATTGGATAAAAATAAAAAGCATAATATTTTCGTTATTGTTGATCGGTTGCAAATGGTTGATGCGGGCGCGGACAATGTGGACGAATTCAAATCCAGATTGTATTCTTCGTTCGAGGCGTCGCTCCGTTTGGTGCCGGGTGTGGTGTTGGTGCGTCGGTTAGACACAAACGAAGATACACTGTATTCGCAAAATTATGCTTGCCCGGTCAGTGGGTTTACCGTCCCAAAAATTGAACCGCGGTTGTTTTCCTTTAATGCACCGATTGGTGCGTGTCCGGAATGTGGCGGTTTGGGTGTGCAATTAAATGTTTCACCAGATTTGGTTATACCGGATCCGTCAAAATCTATTTTGTCGGGGGCGATTGCGCCTTGGTCGCGCGGGGGTATGTTGACGCAATACGATCATTTGTTGGATGCGTTGCACAAAAAATACAAAATACCATTGTCAAAGCCGTGGCATACTTTAACCAAAGAACAAAAAGATATTATTTTATATGGCACCGGCGACGAAGAAATGAAAATAAATTGGAACGGGTTTGTGTATTCTAAACCGTTCGAAGGTGTGATTCCAAACCTGGAACGGCGGATTCGTGAATCTGATTCTGAATCTATGCGGTCGGAATTATCAAAGTATCAATCGACAAAACAATGTCCGATGTGTCATGGTAAACGTTTGAATATCCAGGCGTTGTGCATAAAAATCAATGGTTTTGATATTATTGATGTGTGCGATTTATCTGTATCGGATTCTTTGCGCTGGTTCCGGGATTTGCCAAATCATTTGTCGCAAAAGGAAAATGATATTGCGCGAATTGTTTTGCGCGAAATCACGGACAGATTGTATTTCCTGGAAAATGTTGGGTTGGGATATTTAACCCTGTCGCGTATGGCTGGAACCCTGTC
>CADCAA010000021.1 GCA_902799285.1 uncultured Pseudomonadota bacterium | reverse complement strand
AAATCGCCAATAAATCCGTCGCAACCGAAAATAGAGTCTGTAAAATCTGATGCGGTTGTTAATAATCCGCTGGATACGATTGTGTTTAACGGTATTGAAAATCAAAGATAAAAAGGATTAAAAATGCGCAAGGAAGTCGCACAACCGATTAAAATACGTGATATCCATGGTCATTTTGATGTCGATAACGGTGTGGTCGGTTATCAGTTCGAGGTTCTGTTCCGTGGTAAAGATATACCAGTGCCGTTTTATGGCCGGGTTTATCATTCTGTATATTACGAACATTTTAATCAAACCCAGGCCGTGTATTTGTTCCCGTTTATTGGTTATGGTTTGATAAATATCGCAAAGATATCTGCGACACGGTTTCATAAAAAATTAAAGGAACAATTGGTTCAAAATCAGAAATAAAAAGGGGGCAAATATGGCGAAACGTTCGGATTATCAAATATCATATGATGAATTAAAGCGTGTGTTTTATTTTGTGTTGGCCAAAATGTGTCATCAACCATATATTACCCAGGATTTTACATTGGGCAATTTGGGCTTGGATAACGAATTGATGTTTTGTATGGAACTGGAATTTGCGATGAAAAAGTATTTGAATCGTTATTTTCGAAATGGATTTGATTTTCGGCAATGGTTTTACGATTGGAATGAAAAAACATCTGTGCGTGAAATGTTGAACAAATTGGCGTGGCAATATGATGTTGCGGTGCCGGAAATGGGCTTTTTGGAACGTTATCGTGCAACCCGTGCCGCAATTGATAATAAAATAGTCGCACAAAATAAAAGATAAAAGGTTCGTAAAATGTCTGGTTCATACAGTGTGTTTGACGAAAATGGACACTATAAACCCGGAACTTATAATAACGGTTATGGGGCAAAGATAGGGTGGCCAGTTAAAAAAAATCCAGAATGGCATGAAAGCGATTTTCATAGCACGTCCGCTATTTATCCAACGTATGTTTATAATGTGTATCCTTATCATACAATGGGTGGATTGTTTGGTAATAAATCTGTCACATACTATAACGTTCGTGTGCGGTTTAATTCTGAATCCAAAGGTATGGAACCACCACGCGCATCGGATTGTGCAGAAATTTATATAGACAACAGCCCTTATCAATCATATTGGGAAGCGGTATATGAATTTCATGATAGTTTGTTTAAATCTGCACAACAAAAGGCAAATGATTTTTATAGCGAAATTGTAAATCAAATACGTTCGAATAAAAGATAAAAGGAAAATAAAATGTCTGGTGATTTTTATAGCATTATCGAACACGAACCAACGGAAATACCGGTTGCGACAGTGACTGTTCCCCGGACAAAACATAAAGAAAGTAAAGATGATGCATCACATAGTGGTGATGATTTTTCTTGTCCTTATGATTTAAAATATTGTGTCGAAACGATAAATGCGTATCAAAAATTTGAAGAACGTGTTAGGAATGCTTTTGAAACAGGCAGTGAAGAATTGATTTTTCAACAAGATGGTTTTAGTGTTGATTATCCACCATGTGATGATGTGACACGTGCGAATTGTGCACGTTATAAAATGTGGTGTAATGCCAATAAGAAAACAAGATAAAAGGAGTAAAAAATGTCCGTATATCCTTATGTGGATTTTCATAATGCGGCAAACAGTATTCATATGGTTGATTGTGATAATACCGATGTTCGTTATAGTTGCCCGTATTTGGAATTTCTTGAAAACCAGGGTTATACAGATTATCAAATAGATCGTATGGGCAGAATCACGATTGTGCATTTAAATTTTTGGAGAAATTATTCTGCAAAAGAAAAAAATTTGCCATATCCACGAAATTTTTGTCTGTCGTGTCCATGGAATCGTGGCAGATAATACGATATCAAAAAAATCCTGCGAAATGCGGGATTTTTTTATAAAAATTCTTGCATTTTCAATATCTTTGTGGCAAAATTGTGGCACGCGCTTGCGCGAAGAACACAGTTTTCGTGGTTGATTCTGTCCAAAAACCGCTGTTTTTGGCTAAATCCACGGGAACGAGGAATTAACAGAAAAAAGGATAAAATTATGGCATTGCCTACATTTACTATGAAGCAATTGATGGAGGCCGGCGTTCATTTTGGACACCACACCCGTCGTTGGAACCCATTGATGACCCCATACGTTTATGGTGTCAAAGATAAAATTCACATCATTAACTTGAACAAAACTGCACCTTTGTTGCATCGTGCGTTGGTCGCATTAGAGGCTGTTGCCGCCGCGGGTGGTAAAATCTTGTTCGTTGCAACCAAGCACCAGGCCAAAGATATTGTGCGTGATGCGGCGGAACGTTGCGGTCAATTCTATGTGAATAATCGTTGGTTGGGCGGTATGCTGACAAACTGGACAACGGTTTCTCAATCCATCCGTCGTTTGAAAAAAATGGAAAATGACATCGCAAATGCTGACAAATTGGGATTGACCAAGAAAGAAGTTGGTGTTATGACCAAAGAAGTCGAAAAATTGCGTTCTGTGTTTGGCGGTATTTTGGAAATGCATGGAACACCACAGGCGATGGTTGTTATTGATGTGCCACGTGAAATGAATGCTGTTCGTGAAGCAAGAATTTTGGATATCCCAACAATTGCTATTTGTGATACAAACGCAAATCCAGAGGCCGTAGATTACCCAGTCCCGGGTAATGACGACGCGGCACGTGCAACACAATTGTATTGTGATTTGTTCGTTGATGCAATTTTGTCTGGTATTGAAAAACGTTTGGGCGGTGCGGCTGCTAAAAAGGCCGAGGCCGATATGGATGCCGCAGATGATTTGGAATCTGATGTCAAAGACAAAGAGGCCAAAGAAAAATCTAAGGCATCGGTGGCACGCGCCGAACGTCGTGAAAAGAAAGCCGACAAATAGGATATTTACCCACAAAATTTTGCAATTTTGCGGGGCCCAGGGTTTAATATATGTGATTTTGGGGATTTTATCCCCAAAGTCGTAATCTTTAAATTATACAAGAAAGGAAATTACAATGGCAGAAGTGACAGCAAAATTAATCCAAGAACTGCGCGAAAAAACTGCTGCGGGTATGTTGGATTGCAAAAAGGCATTAATTGAAAATAATGGTGATATCGAAGCTGCGGCTGATTGGTTGCGCAAAAAAGGTATAGTGAAAGCTGCGTCCAAGGCCGGCCGTGTTGCGGCATCTGGATTGGTGACCGTTGTTAAATGCGATAATTTGGGCTGTGTTGTCGAATTGAACGCTGAAACAGATTTCGTTGCCAAAAACGAAAAGTTCCAAAAATTGGTTGCTGATGTTGCAAACAAAACTTTGGAATTGCAGGGCGATTTCGATGCGACATTGGCGGCGGTCAGCGATGATATCGCAGCGACAATTTCTACAATTGGTGAAAATATGAATTTGCGCCGTGTGGCAAAGGTTTCTGGTGATCACATTTATTCATATATCCACAACGCTTTGGTCCCAGGTATGGGTCAAATTGGTGTGGCTGTGGCAATCAATGGTAATGATCCAAGAATCGATGAAATTGGACCAAAGGTTGCAATGCATATTGCTGCAAACAAGCCTGAATTTATGACTGTTGCCGATGTTAATCCAGAGGCGGTTGAACGTGAACGCAAAGTGTTCATTGAATCTGGGGCAACAAATGGCAAACCTGAAAACATCGTTGAAAAGATGGTTCAGGGTCGTTTGAAAAAATACTATGCAGAATCTGTTTTGGAAGAACAACCATTTGTTATGGACCCAAACAAATCTGTAAAACAGGTTATCGAGGAAGCTGGTGGTAAATTGGCTGGATTCGCATATTATGTTTTGGGCGAAGGTATCCAAAAACGCGAAGATAACCTGGCCGATGAAGTTGCAAAAATGTTGCAATAATTTATGTTGAAAAATGTGGAAAGATCGCATCGATTATCGGTGCGGTTTTTTCTGGGAAAATAAAAAAAGGAATAAATAATGTTTGGATTATGTTGTGATAAAAATGTGCAAATAAAAAACACCCAGGTTTATAAATTAAAAGATAATACCTATGTGGTTTCTTTTGATGCAAATAAATTTCATCATGTGTTTCGTGGCACGCGTGAACAAATTGTGCCCCAGATGGCTTTGCGCGTAAAACGTGTATTGCATGTGCGTTAATTTTTAATCCGCGTTTCGCGGATTTTTTTGTTGTTTTCAAATCCTTGCAACGTATGATTTTTCGTGTTATTATTTGTGTGATAAAAGGATTTTATTATGCAAAATGATTTAATGACTGAATTAACCAGGCGTGGTTTTATTAACCAGTGTTCTAATATGGATGCGGTGGCGGATTTATTAAATAACGGGCATTTGGTTGCGTATTTGGGATCGGACCCAACCGCGGATTCTTTGCATGTGGGACACCTGGTTCCGGTTATGATGATGCGTTGGTTGCAAAAATACGGGCATAAACCAATTGCGTTGGTCGGTGGGGCAACGGGTCGTATTGGCGATCCGTCGGGCCGTGACAAAGGACGCCCGGTTTTGACCGATGAAGTGTTGGCGAAAAACCTGGATGGATTAAAAAAATCTTTTTCAAAATTTTTGCGGTTTGGTGATGCGGAATCTGATGCGTTGATGGTTGATAATTACGATTGGATGCGTGGGTATTCGCATTTGGATTTCTTGGCACAATACGGGATGGATTTTACTGTACCACGTATGCTGTCGATGGAAAGTGTGAAAAAGCGTTTAGATAACGGTATGACGTTTTTGGAATTTAATTATATGACTTTCCAGGCGGTTGACTTTTTGACATTATTCCAAGAACATAATTGTTCTTTACAATTGTGTGGTGCCGACCAATGGGGCAACGCAATTATGGGTGTTGAATTAATTCGTAAAAAAATGGGCAAAGAGGCATTTGTGCTGTCGACTGCACTTATTACGGATGCAAATGGAAATAAAATTGGAAAATCGGCTGGTAATGCTGTTTGGGTGAACGAGGATAAAACGTCCCCATACGAATACTATCAATATTTCCGCAATATTTCGGACGATTTGGTTGAAAAGTTTTTGAAAATCTTTACAGAAATCCCGCTGGATGAAATTGAAAAATTATCCAAATTGCAGGGTGCCGAATTGAACGAGGCTAAAAAAATATTGGCATTCGCGGCAACCGAAATTGCGCATGGAACGGATGCGGCGCGTGATGCGGCAAATGCGGCGGCGGCTTTGTTCGCTGGCGGTGGTGCGGATGCGAATTTGCCGACCGTTGAAATTGCGATGACGGGCGATATGAAAATTTTGGATTTCTTGGTCGCAATCGGTATGTTCGATTCCAAGTCCGAGGCGCGTCGTAATGTTGACCAGGGCGGAATCCAAATCGACGGCAATAAAATTACCGATAAAGAATTTGTTGTCGCGGTGGCCGATGAACATATGGTGCAAAAGGGCAAGAAAACTTTTTTACGTGTTGTTAAAAAATAATAAATGAAACGCGTACTGATTGTTTTAATTGGTATAACATTTTTTTCATCGCAATCTTTTTGCGCCGATGAATTGTCGCGTATTCAATCCGAGATAAAACAGGTCGAACAAAAAAACAAAAAATTAGAAGAACAGGTTAAAAAATCTGATAAAACCGTTGCGCAAACAAAACAGGATTTGGTTCGCACCGCCGACAGGGTGAGTTCATTAGAAGAACAACGTGGCAAGATGCAGGTGAAAATCAATGAACTGGATGCGCGGCGCGTCCAAATTCAAAAGGAAATGGCCGCGAACCAGGGACGCGTTTCGGACGCAGTTTCCGGTATTTTGTATATGGCGTCTAACCCCAGTTTTGATGCGAATGATATGCGTGAATATGTTTTGACATCGGCCGTGTTGTCCGGAGTTTCGCAACAATTTGATGCGGAAATCAAACGCGCCCAGGTCCAGGTTATCGAATTGGAAAAAATTCTGAATGCGCGCAGTGTTGAAAAAGAAAAACTGGACCGCAGTGCGCAAAAATATACGCGTGAAAAAAATGCACTGGATAAATTATTAAAAACGCGCAGTGCGCAAAATGAAAAATTAAAAAACGAACAGGCGGCATTGCAAAAAAAATTGCGTGCTTTGTCTGAACGTGCGAAAAATATTTCTGAATTGTCCGCCGGAGTCGGCAGTTCGGAAATGTCATCGGATGCGCGGTTTTCAAAACGCAAATTAAACCTGCCTGTGCGCGGCCATATTGTTGTTCATTTTGGTGAAAAGACGGCACTGGGGCTGACGTCTGATGGTTGGCGTATTCGCACACGTGGCGATGCACTGGTGACGGCGCCGGCGGACGGTGTTGTAAAGTTTGCTGATACATTCCGTGGATTTGGTCGTGTTGTAATTATATCGCATAAAAATGGATATAACACGGTGTTGACGAACCTGGGGCGGTTGGACGTCGTCCCAAATCAAGAGGTTTTGGCGGGCGAACCCGTGGGCCGTATGAACGCGGACAAGGGCGAGATGTATATGGAGGTTCGCCGCGGAAATCGTGCGGTTGATCCGGCGCGTTTGTTCAAGCAAGAAAATTAAAAATTCGTGTTGCAGAAACGATTTTTTTATAATATGCTGTATTTTGAATTGAAAAGAGGAAGAGAAAGGGCGTTTAATGTTAAAAAAATTCCTGATTTGTGCGATGTTGGCGATTGTGCCGGTTGTGTCGAATGCCGCGAACAAGCAAAAGGCGGACGAACCCGTTGTCCATTTAACGGACGAAGAAATTTATACGGAATTGCAAAAATTGGCGTTGGTTTTCGAAACTGCGCGCGATAATTTTGTCGAAGAGGCGGACGAGAAAAAAATGTTAGAGGCCGCCATGAACGGCATGTTGGCGGAATTGGATCCGCACTCGTCATATTTGAACGCCGACGATTTCAAGGATTTTAATGACAAAACCCAGGGTGAATTTGGCGGACTGGGCATACAAATCACATCTGACCGTGGTGCGATTCGTGTTATTTCGCCGATTGACGATACCCCCGCGTACAAGGCCGGAATCAAGGCCGGCGATTACATCACGAAAATCGATGACGAACAGGTGTTCGATATGACCCTGAACCAGGCGGTTAAAAAAATGAAGGGCCGCCCCGGTACACGGGTTAAACTGACCGTCATTGGCGAGGATAACGAACCCCGTACATTGACATTGAAACGCGATATTATCAAGGTTAAATCCGTGAAATTCCGCGAACTGCAATTGGCCGATTCGGACGAAGATTCGCCAAAAATCGGATACATCAGAATTTCTGAATTTGGCGCAACAACGGTCAAAGAATTAACCGACGCCGTGAAAAAACTGGAAAAATCCGGCGTTGTCGGCTATGTGCTGGATGTGCGCAATAATCCGGGCGGCTATTTAACCGCGGCAATCGGCGTTTCCGACACATTTTTGGACAGTGGCGAAATTGTATCGACCCGTGGCAAGGAAAAAACGGATATCGAACGCAACTTTGCGACGGCGGGCGATTTAACAAATGGCAAACCGATTGTGGTACTGATAAATCATGGCTCGGCATCGGCGTCCGAAATCGTGGCCGGCGCATTACAGGATAACGCCCGCGCATTGGTGATGGGGTCCCAGAGTTTCGGCAAGGGCAGTGTGCAACAACAAAAACCCTTGGGCGATGGCACGGCGATACACATCACAATCGCGCGCTATTTCACGCCCAGTGGCCGATCCATTCAAAACGAGGGCATCACCCCCGATGTCGAGGTGTTGCAGAGCCGGGTCAAGGTTCTGGAAAAACGCGACAGCGATTATTCCGAGGCTTCGTTCAAAAATTCGCTGAAAAACGAAGACGCGAAAAAATCAAAAAAATCTAAATCGACGGACACGAAATCCAAAAACGATGACGACGATGTGGATGAAAAAGATTTAACTGAATCGGAAAAGGACGCGCGCGATTATCAACTGCAACGGGGTTTAAGTATGGTTATCGCGATGACGAAAATGCAAATGACCGCGGACGATCGTCGCGCGGCGGTTGATGCCGAAAACGCGGAAAAAGAGCGCGCCAAATCCGACCCCAAAAAGAAAGACATAAAAAAATAAAATGTTAAAAAAAAGTATCACCCACGAAATTGTTAAATTTCGTGGGTGATTCCTGGAGGGGGCACACGAAGTGACGGGGAGGGTTATAAGCAAAAAAATCGCGCTTGAAATTGTGATGATTTTGTCCTAAGATATTGCACACGCGCCCATGGCTCAATTGGATAGAGCAACAGATTTCTAATCTGTGGGTTGCAGGTTCGAGTCCTGCTGGGCGCGCCAGAAATTTATTCCCCGTCGATGACGGGGAATTAATTTATGGCAAGTCCAGACGATTGGCAAGAAAGAGTCGGCAAAAGTCAGTTTGCCCGGTTCGAAAACAAGTAGATTTTGGAACAAAATCGTCACGGTTTCCCCGCAGCCGGCACATTTTAATGTGCCGAGCGAGGGAGTCCTGCTGGGCGCGCCAAGGATTCTGCGGGCTTGCCCTGTGGTGTCCCCTTCTTTATGAAAGAAGGGGGGGACCGGTGAAACCGGTGGGGTAATTGTGCAGAGCGACGTAGTCGCCATTAAAAATTAAATATTGTTATCACAATTACCTCCCCCTGCAATCGCTGGCGCTCATTCCGGGTACTCCTTCTTTCATAAAGAAGGAGAATGAATTTTGGCGACATTGTTGTCACAATTACCTCCCCCCTGCAATCGCAATGACAATGTCTGGCGACATTGTCTAGTACAACAAAATGCAAAGCATTTTGTCATCCTAAGGAACCGAGTCC
>CADCAA010000020.1 GCA_902799285.1 uncultured Pseudomonadota bacterium | reverse complement strand
AAATTAGCCGACCAAATGTTGGACAAGCCTGACACTCGTGGCATTTTAATTTGTGGCACAGGTGCAGGCATGGAAATCGCCGCCAACCGTTATCGTCATTTGCGTGCATCACGCTGTGGCCGACCAGAACAGGCACGCGACGACCGTTTTCACGACGACATCAATGTTTTAACATTGGCCGCAGACGATATAGATATCGAGGTTGCATACCTGTGTGCCCAAGAGTTTTTGGAAAGCCCGTTTGACAATGTTGAACGCCGCCGTCGCAGACTGGAAAAAATATCATAAATGCAACAAGACCCACACAATATTATCATAAATCGAAACAGTTATGGTGCATCTGCCGAATTTAATTATTGGGCATACAAACAAGGAAACCGACTGTTAAGATTTCGCAGTGAATACGAATACATCAAATGGTGTGTAAGCTTTGCCCCAGAATTCGTTACAAAAAAACAACTGACACCAGATGTGATGAAAAGCCTTATTTTCTGGGGAACCAGCTATTTAGAAGGCATTCTGAAAATCGTTCCTGAAAATGAAATCCCCGAAGATGTTAAAATCTATGCGGCACAAAGGGATACCGGGGGTTGTTTATTATCGATTTTAGCAAGCCCATCTGACAATGTTATAAATACCGCATTAAAAACCGCAGGACAAAACCTGGAACATTTATCAAACCCAACAAAACAGCAAATCTTGCTGGGGCTGTCCCACGAAACCGGTACACCGTGGCTGATTACCAAAATACAAAAACCAACAATCCAGATGCAAATTGCCGCAGTCACACATGACCCACACGCGTACAAATATATAACAAACCCACGTGAATCTGTTAAACTGGCCGCCGTCCGCGCGCACGGTATCCAAATGTTACACGAAATAAAAAATCCCAGCGAGCAGGTGATATTAACCGCAATCCGCCATACATTATGTGATTTCCAGGAAGAATATTTTCTGTATTATATTCCACACCCCAACCATAAAATATGGACAGCAATTAAAGCCCAAGTAAAACAAAATAACCAACGATATGCGAAATATTGTAAACAAGACACAGAATCAAACGAACAAAATCCACCGATAAAACATTGGTATGAACCCGCGACTGGCGATTCTAAAAAAATAGCGGAATTAAAAAAAGAATTCCGCAATATCCTGTGTGAAAATACATTCGCACCAACACTGTAAAATTTTATTTTACAAACCCACGTTCCAGTATTTTATTAACAACCGGATTGTATCGAAAATACTTAGCACTGCCCGGAACAATATAATCAGATAAATTTGTACCGGACGGCAATTCGTCTTCGGATATTGTTGCAGACCAATCCACTTTTGGTCGTTCAAGTTTATTTGGACCAACAAATTTTTTAACATATGGACAAAAACCCGGCACGACATATTCATTGTGTAATGTTTTGAAATTCACCGGACTGCCGCCACGCGCGATACAACTGTCGCAATTTTTATTATCGTCGCGCTTGTTATAATCCACATTATAACAATGACATTTATGGGTCGCCGCATCCAATTGTCCACAGCGAACGCGTGTCATATAAATTCGACCATCTTTAACCGTCTTTAACAAACAACACAGGCCACACATTTGACATATTGCGTCCCAAGCATCAGTTCCAGGTAAAATTTGTTGTTTTCGTTCCATATTCAACCCTCACACTATAAAATATAGTATAAAAATATATTTTGTCAATATTGTTTTATAGCTAGAATTTTAATCGATTTCAATTTTCAAATCAGGCAAGGGCAATTATGAATAATATTTCATCATCTGCACTCTGTACTCTGAACACTGAACTCTAAAAAACACCCACAACCTTGTGGGTGTTTTTTCTATTTTTTCACAACAAAATTTACCAACTTTTTCGGGACGACAATCGTCTTGACAATTGTTGCGCCATCCAACTGCTTTGACGCATTTTGACGAGCCACATCGACCAATTCAGATTCGGCAATGTCCACCGGTACAACAAAGTCCCGTACGCGTTTGCCATTGACCGACACAACAATCGTCATATCAGTATCAACCAATTTTGACGCGTCCGCCACGGGCCACGGTTCAAACACCAACATGTCTTTATGACCCAATTTTTCCCAGCATTCTTCGGTCAAATGTGGTGCAAATGGATTCAGCATTTGAATCAAAACCTCGTACGCAGGGCGGGGCATTTTACCCCCAGGGAACGCATTGATAAATTCCATCATACCCGATATTGCGGTGTTGAATTTCATATTATCCAAACGTTCCGTCACATCGGCAATCAAGCGATTGACCAATTTATCCTGGGCCGGATTCAACGGTTCATCCGTTAAATTATCAGCAAAATTTTCAACACGACCCAAAAATCTTTGCACACCAGCCAAGGCACCTTCGGTCCATACAACATTGTTTTCCCATGGTCCCAACGACAACACTGCAACACGTCCCGCATCCGCACCAACACGTTCCAACAAGTCTAAAACCTGGAACCCATTGCCACGTGATTTAGACATTTTATATCCATCACTGCCCATCAACAAACCTTGGGCGGTTCGCTTTGCATATGGCTCTGGCGTATTTACCAAACCCAAATCATACAGTGCATGATGCCAAAACCGCGAATAAATCAAATGCCGTGTGTTGTGTTCGTGCCCGCCATTATAATGCGTGACCGGCATCCAGTTTTCCATCTGTTTACGCGAACAAAATTCCGAATCGTTTTTCGGATCCAAATAACGCAGAAAATACCACGAAGATCCGGCCCAACCCGGCATAGTATCGGTTTCGCGCTGTGCGGCACCACCGCATACAGGGCAGGTTGTTTTCACCCAATCAGTGGCACGCGCCAACGGACTTTCGCCTTCGTCGGTTGGCCTGTAATCAGTCATATACGGCTGCATCACCGGCAATTGAGAATCCGGCACAGGCTGCCATCCGCATTTTTCACAATGCACCAATGGAATCGGTTCGCCCCAATACATTTGGCGCGAAAAACCCCAATCTTTTAATTTATATTTGGTTGTGCCACGCGCAAATCCGCGTTCAGCACCATATTTAATCGCGGCGGCAATCGCATCGGATTTGCCCATACCGTCCAAGAACGACGAATTGATATGTTTGCCGTCACCCTCCCAGACTTTGTCGGGTTCACCACCCGCCAACACCGGAATAATTTCCAAACCAAATTTCTTTGCAAAATCCCAGTCGCGTGAATCATGTGCCGGCACCGCCATAATCGTCCCATACGCATAATCAACCAAAACATAGTCCGATGTAAAGATTGGAATTTCACGACCAGTAAATGGATTTACCGCGGCAACACCTTCCAGTTTAACACCGGTTTTTTCTTTTGTTGCATCCGTTCTTTCGATTTCTGTTTTTGCAGCCGAATCACGTATATATTGTTCCACCGCGGTGGCGTTTGTAATGCGTTTTTCATCCAACCATTTGCGCAACAATTTATGTTCCGGCGCAATCACACAGAACGTCACACCAAATATAGTATCAACGCGCGTCGTATAGACCGTCATAACATCGTCACCAACGCGAAAATCAACATCGGCGCCATGCGATTTACCAATCAGGTTGATTTCATCTTTTTTAATACGTTCATCAAAATCCAAACCGGGCAGACCATCCAACAATTTATCCGCATATTTTGACAGCGCCAAATTCCACTGTAATTTTTCCTTTTTCTCGATAATTCCGTGACAGCGCGGACATTTGTTATCTTCCAATTCTTCATTTGTAAATGTGGTTCGACAATTCGGACACCAATTCATGGGCAGGGCGGATTTATACGCCAACCCAGCCTTGAAAAACTGAATAAACATCCATTGTGTCCATTTGATATATTCCGGATCAGACGTCGCAACCCGCGTTTCCGGCGACACAGACCAACCAACCCGATCGATTACATCAGAATAAGATTTTGCCAATTCGCGTGCAACATCAGCGGGATGCTTTCCAATTTTTGTGGCATAATGTTCGCCCGCAATACCCATTGCGTCAAAACCCATAGGAAACAACACATCATAACCCAAATGACGACGATAGCGCGCCAACACATCCATACCGGAATAATTCATCATATGTCCCGCATGCATCCCGGCCCCTGACAAAAATGGAAATTCAACCAAGTTATAATAACGTGGCTTTGACCCATCATCCACCGGCACAAACGCCCGTGCGTCGCGCCAACGTTTTTGCCATTTAGCCTCACGTTCTTGAACCTTTTTCATATCGTCAGTCATATTTTGTCCTTTTGGGTATTATACCAGCCAGACAATTTTATACAGATTTCCACACAATTTCAAGATTTTTATATTGAAAATTCCACAATTCCAGACAAACAGACGAGAAATTAGCAATTCCACAAAAAAATGCCAACGACACTGAATCATATGGGTGCCGGCGCAGCCGGTGAGGGGTATTAAGCATTACCTGAACTCTGAACTTTGAACTTTGAAAAATATAAAAACGTACACACGTTTTTATTTTACGCCGACGCGGAATTCATCGCCGTATGTTGCAACGTCTTGGCCGTTGATTGTACATTTTAAATCTTCAAAGCCATTTTTAATTTGATTCTTTTTAATAATATTACTGGTGACGACACCACCAACTGTTCCCAACACAACACCCGCCACAGAATCAGACGCCAACCGCGCCGTATTAAAACCACCTTTTTCATCTTTCCATACAGACACGTTGGAATCACCAAAATATTCCGCCAAAATCGCATCTAATTCAGCTTTTTTTGCAAATTTTGCCACCGGCTTTGTACCTTTTTTATCGTCACCGGTTTCAGCATCAGCTTTTTTATGCCATCCTTTTCTCACACACGGATTGAGAATTAGAATACGCGGATTTGTCGATGTATACGTACGAGAACCATCTGGCACTCCATGTATATTCTCATTATAATGATCCTCATCATATATTTTATCATCGTAATAACGATACCAACCATCTGCCTCATTGCAACCCATACTAACACCGTGACAATCAGCCCAAATCACTTTTGCATATTCCGGGACATATGACGAAATATCAATATCTCCTATTTTTTTCAGAGTACGATTTGCGGCAGAAAGTTCTTCTAATGTATTATAATCATCATCATAAACTATCCAAATGTTCTTCCACTCCCACTCTGATATAATTCCCGCTGGCCCAACAACCGTTCCATCATCAAAAGTAAACATACATCCGCCATCGGCCAAAACCGGGGCAGGGGCGCTTTTCTTTTTCTGGCACCAACCCTGGGAATTACCATTTTTATCACGCGCCAATTCGTATCCATCCTCGCACTCGGTCGCGACACAACGCATAATATACTTACCCTCAATTAATTCGGGAAGTTTATTTAGATCCACTATTTCCGCAACATCATCTCTGGTTATACCCACCGACCAATCACCAACGCCTGTATCTTGTTTATACAAATCATAATATTTATCTTTTAACATTTTTTTACACACAGCGTTTTTAGCATGATAATTATGGTTTCCTAGACAGGTCTCGCCTTCTTCTGCCCACTCCCGCCGGGATGGTATAGAGTCGTTGTCAAGATGAACAACCACATGAATACAATCCTCCATTGCCACAGCATTCGGATCCGACATTATATCTCCTTTCGCATCATAACAAACACAAAACAAAAATATTCCAATACATACTGCAAAAAACTTTCTCATCTATTCCTCCCCCGCATAACCAAAACAAAAACCACCGAAATAGGGTGGTTGGAGGTTCAAGACTATATTCCAAGAAATAGTGGGCTTATTTTAATATATCACCGCCCTCCAACCAACTGGGCTGGAGGATTTTTATGTCCCCACGGACACTTGGAATCACGGGCCTTGACACCCCACCAACAGAACTCCTGTCGGCACCATTAATTTTATCAAAAATCATGCCCCCACGCAAAGGATTTTTTTAATAACAACAGGGCAGGAAAGGGCAAAATCCATTTTTATCGCTAAAAAAACACCGTAAAACCCGCAGAAATCCGCCACTTTTTGCAATTTTTTGGGCCAAAATAGGGCGATTTTTGCAATTTTTTGCCATTTTTGACCAAAAACCGTGTTTTTTAACCATAAAAACAATTCGGCAACGCGTTCCGGTTAATACCACACACAATACAATCAACCAACAACCAAAAAAAACATAAAAACATATAAAAAATAAAAAATTTAATTTTAATAAAAATAATTTTTTATAAAATCATATCAACACAACAAACCATCACCAACACCGCAGAATTCCGCGCATTTTACACAACATATAATTACTTCCGATTTTTACCAAACGCGCCCTGCGCCATATTTTCCGCGACTTTCAGCAACTTTACCCACACAAAACATCCAATCGATTTTCAGCGAGCCGGTCGTATATTTGTATGATTTATAACGCCATGAAGCCTGAAAATCGGTCGATTTTCAGGGCTTTGGTCGTCCAATTATACAATTATTTATATTCATCGCGCTAAAAATCGATTGCACAAAACAACAGAACACAAACCATACCAACGCCGCCAATTCCCGCCATCAGAGTGGTTGTTTTCTAATGTATATTATGTAAGTTTGCCATACTTTATTCAAAAACAAACTCCTAGCCAGTTATATTATGTATAGTTGTTGTCAAAAAGAAACCCACAAGACCAGTTATATTATGTATAGTTAGATACGCCAACGGCATATCTAACTATACATAATATACATTATGCGCCTTTTTGTATTATAATAATAACCCCTATGACGACCAGTCCCCCACCGGTCATCGCCCTGCCGCTTTTTATAAAAAATACCGCGCAAAATGCGCGGCACAAATTTTCAAAACATAAAATTATTTTTTAATCTTGGTCACCTTTTTCGCGACACGCGCAACTTTGCCGACTTTTTCGGTCAATGATTTCAGACCTTTGGCCAAATCTGTATCCTCCACTGCCCCGATTTCTTCTGGTTTGACCGCAGAACAGCAATATGGGCACTTTGTCGCCAATTTGCTGATTGATTGTTGACAATATGGACATGCACGCGTTGTGACCGGTTGTTTTGCACGCGCCTTGGCCGCCACACGCACAATCAAAAACACCGCGAACATAGTAATCAAGAAACTGATTATCGAATTAACAAATATCCCCAGATTCAAAGTGGTTGCACCCGCAGCTTGGGCCGCATCAATCGTGTTATAATGAACACCAGCCTCGCCCCCGGACAAAACAAAGAACCATTGCGAAAAATCAACACCGCCAACCAACAATCCAATTGGTGGCATCATCACATCTTTGACCAACGAATTCACAACCGATGTCATTACAGAACCAACGATGATACCGACAGCCATATCGATTGCATTACCACGATTTATAAAAGTTTTAAAGTCTTTCAGCATTCCCATTTTTTTCTCCTTTGTTTATTGTATATTGTTTTAGTGCCCTCAGCACCGCGTTTAATGTCTTGCGCAGACTTTCATCATGCGTTTCAACCATTATATCAGCCATAGCGTACGTATCATTGGGCGCGTATGACGAAAATTTGTCCGTTTTACCAACAAATCCAAATCGGCCTTTAACCAAACACTGATTGCACGATTTAACACCATTTCACGCACCGCAGGCGTGATAAAGGCGCCCTCGCCCGTGGAAATTACTTTAACAGACGGTTTCGCATCCAACAAACGTTCAATCACAGATTTTTCAGCACGCCGGAATTCTTGTTCACCATACATCGAAAAAATATCAACCACCGATGCACCGGCCGCATTTTCTATTTCAGAATCAGAATCCACAAAAGGAATATCCAACGATCGCGCCAAAGCCCGCCCAACGGACGTTTTGCCCGCCCCCATCAGGCCGACCATAACAATCGGTTTATCCAATACAAATTTCGGGTTTCGTATCATGAATTAAATCATACCATAAAACCGGTGTCCATTTCAATCCATATTTGCCAAACGCTCTAATTGATCTGCCGCAATCAAAGCATCTATCATTTCATCCAACGCAACACCGCCTGCCAATATGTCATCCAATTTATACAAAGTCAGTTTTATACGATGGTCAGTCACACGTTGTTCCGGGAAATTATAGGTTCTAATCTTTTCGCTGCGGTCGCCCGAGCCAACCATAGAACGCCTTGATGAATTACTTGCGTTTTGTTGTTCAAGTCTTTGTTTTTCGTATAATTTCGAACGCAACACTGCCATCGCCGACGCTTTGTTTTGGAATTGAGAACGTTCGTTTTGGCACGTCACAACAATCCCAGACGGAAAGTGCGTGATACGTATCGCACTGTCGGTCTTATTCACGTGTTGACCACCCGCCCCAGACGCCCGGAACACATCGATACGAATATCTTTATCCTCGATTACAACATCGATTTCCTTGGCCTCGGGCATAACTGCGACAGACGCAGCAGATGTATGAATACGACCGCCCGCCTCTGTCTCTGGCACACGTTGCACACGATGAATTCCGGATTCAAATTTCATACGCGCATACGCGCCAACACCGTCAATTTTGAACACGATTTCCTTGTACCCATGCAGCGATGTCGGGTTTTCTTCGATAACCTCGACCCGCCAACCCTTGCGCAAAGCGTAAGATTTATATTGGTTATACAAATCACCCGCAAATAACGCAGACTCTTCGCCACCAACGCCGGCGCGAATTTCCATAATCACACTATTATCATCGGCATCATCGCGTGGCAACAATGCAATTTGTAAATTGCGCTCGACCTCTGGCAACTTGGCCTTTAATTCAACCAACTGAGCATTTGCAATATCGCGCAATTCCGCATCACCCAGCATTTCATTTGCGTCCGAAATCCCCTGCGCCGTTTGGAAATATTCATCAATCAGCGGCAGCAATTCCGACAACCTGGAATATTCTTTTGACAACTTGGTCAATTCATCACCAGAAACATCCCCAGAATTCATTTGGGCCGAAACATCAGCGGCACGTTTTTGAATATCGCGAAGTTTATCTTCTATAATCATTTTATGCCGCCTTTACCATTTTAATCGCGTCCGCCACAGACACCGATTGTTGATTTCCGGATTTCATATCTTTTAACGCAACAAGTTGATTTTTAACCTCGTTATCACCAATTATCATACTGAATTTGGCCCGAATTTTATCGGCGTATTCAATTTGATTTTTGAACTTTTTTTCCGTATCCAAATACGAAACAGCGGTAATTTCGGCATCCCTTAACGCGTTAACCACACGCGACGCATATCCAACATTATTATCGCCCATTACCAAGACCGCGACATCAATCGGCGATTCAAAACGCGTTAAATCAATTTGGTTGTTTTCCAACATGGCCGCAAAGATTCGCGAAAATCCGATTGCCGCCCCAACCCCGATGACCGCCGGCCGCCGTACCTAATTCAGGATGATTCAATAATTTGAATTCAAACACCAATCCGGTGTAATACGCCAATCCACGTGTAATGGACAAATCAATTTTGGCATTTTTAACGCCCATTTCATCCAAAACGCGCATAAACCCGGTCAATTCAGCAATTGCCGCATCCAACGCCACCGTTTTGCCTGCAAATTCCGTATACCCCTTTACAAACACAGATTTAATCGCGTTTTCTTTATCGGCATTATTCAAAGTATCGCGCAAGCCTTCGGCAAAATCGTCATCACCCATTTTGTCCCGTTTATCGATTAAAACAAAGACATCTTTTTTCTGGTCTGCATCCATTTCCAACCAATCGAACACAGCATCCCAAAACGGACGAGAACCAATTAAAACCTGGGCTGGGCCGATAAATTCGGCAACAGAATCCAATGCGCGTCCAATCACAGAAATAATTTCCGCATCATAATTGGTCGACAAAGAATTAATTCCCATTATATCTAAATCCATTTGGTAAAATTCGCGATAGCGGCCGCGCTGCGCACGTTCACCACGATAACGTTTTGAAAACTGGGACGCACGAAAAGGAAACACCAAATCGTTCAAATGACCCGCAACATAGCGCGACAACCCAACGGTTCCGTCATAACGCAAACCCATTTTAGTATCGCCTTTTTGAAACAAAAACATTTGTGTTTCGATTTCGTCCCAGTTATCTTTGTCCGTTAAAACCTCGGCCCGTTCTATGGCCGGCAAATCCAACATAGAAAATCCGGCAACCCGCAACACATTTTGCATCCGCGCGGCACAGAAATCAAAGCACCGCTGTTGTATCGGCGATAATTCTATAAACCCTGATAATGGTTTAGTCGGTTTTAAATCCATAATACAATCCTTTGTTAAAAAATTTATTTTGTAAACTATAATCTATTATATCAAAAAAATGATATAGACGCTAATAACACACACCCATTTGGGCGTGATGCAAAATATGACAAAAATGCAATTTATTCATAACCATAAGATTATCATAACAATAAAATCCCGCATTTTCAACAAAAAATAACACCACCAAATGGTGGTGTTATAATTATTACTTAATATTCATTTTCTTTTGCAGTGCCATTAAACCCTTTCTCCAATCCACCATTTCCTGGATACGTTTTTTGAAACCAACAAAAGATACTTCTTCCATATTAACCACCTGAAACGCCTCCATAGATTTGCAATCATAATGCAAATCCTCTAAATACACCACGCCAACTTTGCGTTCCTTGCAATTCAACAAACAAAACATAAAATAATTCGAGGTCAAGCGTAGCAAAACAGATGAATCAAATTTTTCAGATTTTTTACCGTTATCCAATGGGGTGAAAAAACTTTTCTTTAACATATCATCGGATTTACAAAAACCGGTTTTCTTTACAACACCACGTACTTTGCATTCAAACCCTTTGTACGGTTTTCTGGGGACGCCATTAATTTCCACATAAGGCTTTGTTTTAATTTCCCCATCCAGAACATTATAAACCCTGACCGTTCCGTTCCCAGATTGTGGTTCAGCAACCAAAGTATTGGAAATACAATAAGAATCATCATTAGGCAGTCGTAAAAAGTCACTCATCTTTCTTATCCCTTTCTGTCTAACTCTCTGCCTCCCCTTAAATAGCTGATACGAACACTATCAAATATTTTCTATAAAAGCAATTATTTTCTTAAAAATAACGATGCAACGACGCACCATTTTGATTCAGCCACCGTTTTGCACGTTCCACACCAAAACCATACAGTTCTGATACTTGGCGCCAAAACGCCGGCGAATGATCCATATGCTTTTTATGCGCCAATTCATGTATCACGACATATCGCATGACCGCCATCGGTGCAAACGCCAATCGCCAAGAAAAAGACATTGTCCCGGTCGAAGAACAACTGCCCCAACGACTGGTCGTATCACGCAGTGCAATTCGTGCCGGCCAAAACTCCCGCGGTGTTGATTTTATAATTTCCTTAATTGACTTTAATAATTCGGCCTTTATCACATCACGCACGCGCCGTTCGAACATATCCGCCCCACCCCCAACACGCAAAATCCACGTGCCATTATCCAACATAACCAATTCATTTGAACGCGTATTCGGACAATGTTGCAATCGAACCCGCCGATCCAAAAATTCGATTTCATCACCATCACGCACAGCGCACTTTTCTGGTGCCGCAGCAAAGATTTTTTCAATCCATTTCCGCTTTGATTCCAAAAATTTAATTGCACGTGATTCCGCAACCAAGAACGGCTTTGAAATATGAATCTCGCACTCGGGGCATGTTTTTGGCCGCAAAATAATATTACGCGCCCCACGCCGCGATTCAATTACAACCGGAACTTCACTACCATCAGAACGAATAAAAACGTAATTCGACATAATTATTTCATCTTTTTACAAATATCACGCACAACCAAATCAACATCCATTCCCATGGCGCGTGCAACGGCATCACCGTCCCCGGACATTCCAAATTCATCAATTCCGACAACCGCATCCGCAAATTCAAACCATGGCGCCGACGCCCCCGATTCAATTGCAACAACAAACCCGCGCAGAATTTCCCGCTGGAACTTTGCGGGCGCATACCTAAACCTTTCCACCGATGGCATTGACACCACCTGGACCGACGGGCCAATTTTATTTGCGACATCAACAGCAAACGGAACATCCGACCCCGTTGCAATAATCGTAATCCGCACACGTCGCGCATCCGCCGGCCGAATTACATACGCGCCATGCGTTAAATCCGCGCCCCGCGGGGTCCGAACCTGAACAAACTTTTGCCGCGATAAAATAATCGCAGATGGCCGCACAGTATCAGTTAACGCGGTTTGCCACGCCCAGGCAACCTCGGTCGCATTACACGGACGCAACACATTTAACCCCGGAATCAGGCGCAATGATGCCAATTGTTCAATCGGTTGATGCGTTGGTCCATCCTGGCCCACGGCGACACTGTCGTGACTGAACAAATAAATAACCGGCAACTTTGACATCGCAGCCAGGCGAATAGACGGGCGCATATAATCCGAAAACACCAGGAAAGTCGAACCATACGGTCGCACACCACCGGCCATTAACCCGTTCATAATCGCCGCCATCGCATGTTCGCGCACACCATAGTTAATATAATTTCCCGAAAAATCTTTACCCGAAACGTCACGCGATGCAGCGACCCGCGCACCCGTATTTGAACCCAAATCCGCACTGCCCCCCACCAGGTGCAGTCCATTTTCATATAACAAATTCAAATATTCGGCCGATAATTCCCGTGATGATGCCGTATCTTTATCATTTTTGAAACCTGGGTTTGGAACAATCGTCCGTGCATCCGGCACATAATGTTTTACGGCCGCCGACGCAACTTGGTGCCAACGTGCCTCGCCAGATCCAGAAACATATTGCCGCATTAACTTTACAATTTCGGCATCCGAAATTGCCAATCCATGCGCCTGACGCTGGCCGGCCACAGACGCCCCCGCACCCAACACAGATTTAACCTGAACAAATACCGGCCGCGCCGATCGTTTTGCATCAACCAAAACGCGATTCAATCGATCAAAATCATTAACATCAATATCATTAACAACACGCCAACCACACGCACGCACCATCCCCGGCACATCCAATGCAGTTTGGGCCACACCATCAATGGTCAACCCATTGTCATCCCATAACAAAACCAAATTGTCCAAAGCATACCGACCGGCAAACGCAATTGCCTCGGCCGCCACACCCTCGGTCAAATCACCATCAGAACACAGACAATAAACACGTCCCCCCGTCCCACGAATTTTTGCCGCCATTGCCAAACCAACAGCATTCGCAACACCCTGGCCTAACGGCCCCGTTGTCACAGAAACGCCATCAATTCCAATTTCCGGATGCCCCGGCAAACCACCAATTTGACGAAAAGAATCCAAATCACCAACATTATACCCGGCCAATTTTAATACGGCATACAGCATCGCACTGCCATGCCCGGCGGACAAAACAAATTTATCCAATCCCGGCCGCAAAAAATTCGCATAAATCGTCGTCACAATATTAGACGCACCCAAAACAATTCCAATATGCCCACTGTGCGCGCACCGCACCGCGTGCAAAGCCAACGCCCGCACCGCATTTGACATATCAATTAAATCATTAGCATTAAATCTCATAATATGATATTATAGCATAAACAAAGGACGAATAAAATGATAAAAATTTGGACAGACGGTTCTTGCCTGGGCAACCCTGGTGCGGGCGGTTGGGCATTTATTGCGACCGACGGAAAAAACATTGCTGAACGCAATGGTGGCGAAAAAAACACAACAAATAATCGTATGGAATTATCCGCGGTAATCGCGGCATTAAACGCAACAAAAAAACATAAATCCGTCGAAATCCACACCGACAGCCAGTATGTCAAAAACGGTATGGAAACATGGTTAAAAAATTGGAAGGCTAAAAATTGGCGCACTGCGGACAGAAAGCCCGTTAAAAACCAAGACCTGTGGATGCAATTGGACAAATTGGCATCGGACATTGAAATTCATTGGGTATGGGTTCGTGGCCACGATGGCGAAGAATTCAACGAACGTTGCGACGAATTGGCAAAACAATACGCAGAAAAAATGAAATAAAATAAAATAAAATAAAAAAACGGGCAATGCCCGTTTTCTTATTTTTCAACTGTATCTGGGATTGGTGATTGTTCCGGTGCCGCCGGTTCGGCCTGTTCCACCAATTCCGAACGCAATTCACTGGTCGTATTCATCGAACTGGACTTTGCAGATACCAACGCCAGCAAAGCGCACAAAATAAAGAATATCGTTGCCAACCATGCCGTTGCACGCGTCAAAAAATTCCCCGCCGCCGCACCAGTTAACGCGCCACCACACATAGACGCCGCCGATGAACCAGACATGCCCGAACCTTCGGATTTTTGCAACAAAATGATACCAATCATAAATACCGCAACAATAATTAACATAACCAACAAAATTGAAAACATCTTTATTCCTTTTGACTTAAATACAACCAAATATTAAAGTTAAAACCATTACTTTGCAAGTTTTTTCAACAATTCCGCCGCTGCGGCCGTTGATGCCTCTTTCTTGGAACTGCCCGCGCCCGTTGCACTTTGCCCCAACGCAGAAACAGACACATTAAACACCGGATTATGCGATGGCCCCGTTTGCGGCAAATATTCATACACAGGCAATTCACCCGTATGGCCCCGTTGCACAAATTCCTGTAATGCGGTTTTGGCATCCTTGGGCGCGGTAATTTCCGCGGCTGCCAAATCGCGCCAACGCGCCGTAATCACATCACGCGCCACACCAAACCCGGATTCCAAATATATCGCACCGAACAAAGCCTCCATCGCGTCGGCCAATACATGTTGAACACGTCCAGCCGTCATATGTCCGTGCCGAATATGTTTTTCCAATCCGATTTCTGTCGCCACCATTGCCAAAGTCTGGGTCGACACCAATGTCGCATGACGTCGCGCCAGTTCACCCTCGGCCTCGGCCGGGAACATTTCATACAGCAACACCGCAACCGACAGCCCCAGTACCCTATCACCAATAAATTCCAATCGTTCGTTATTGTGTGCAGCATCCGCCCCACTTTGGGTCAATGCCAATTCCATCAATTTTTTATCCTTGAAAGTATATCCCAATATATTCATTTTATTTTATTCCCATACCAATTCTGTCCCAGCGCATTTTATTGCCCCATGTCCACAACATTATCATTGGCGCATAATAGTTATGTGAATACCACACAAACCAAACACGCCCCAAAATATTATCACGTGGAACAAATCCGATTTCGGCACGACTGTCCGAACTGTTATCGCGATTATCGCCCATAAAGAAATAATGACCATCCGGCACACGGAATTCCACAGTATTATCATACGGCGCATTGTCCGCCATTTCAATTATACTGTGTTTCACGCCGTTCGGTAATGTTTCAGTATATTCCGTGGCATCAAACACACCACACAAACCCGCCACCATTTTACAATAATAATCAGATTTGTATTCAATAGTATAATTAAACGGTGCCGGCGCATTATCAATCCAAACTTTATTTCCCTTAATCGCCATATTATCACGATAAAATCCCACACTGCGTATAGATTTTGGTAAAATCGCCACGATATAACGACGTGGATTTTCACGTTTGACCATTTTTCCATTTATATATAAACGCCCGTCGCGCACCTGGATTTTATCGCCCGGACGCCCAATCAAGCGTTTAACAAAATCCTGGGATTCGTTGATTGGATTACGAAACACGATAACATCACCAACCTTTGGTTCGGTTGCCAAGAATCGCCCATCGAACAAATGCCACGAACCAAACGGAAAAGAATAGCGTGAATAACCATACGCCCACTTTTCCACAAAAATATGATCACCCACATTTAACGTTGGAATCATAGACCCCGACGGTATATTAAACGGCTCCAGCAAAAAACTGCGGAAAATAATTGCGATTAACGCACCATAAAATATAGTGTTAAACCATTCACGAACTGCATTTGGGTTTTTCAGTGGCATTTCCTTACATCCTTCGAATACTTTTTTTGTTTGACCATGGCATTTTATAACTTGAAAACGCACAAAGCAAGTTTATAATGACACTATGATTTCATTAAGTTCTATTATTTTTAATGGCATGGACGCGACCAAAATAGATGTCCAGGTTCAACTGAATCACGGATTGGCAAAACCTGACTTTTCTATTATTGGTTTGGGCGATCGTGCTGTCAAAGAATCCGCCGGCCGCGTCCGCAACGCAATGAGTGCACTGAACATTCCATGGCCACCCCGCCCTTTGACGGCGAACCTGTCACCCGCAGATGTGGAAAAATCTGGCTCTCATTTTGATTTACCGATATTATGTGGAATTTTATGTGCGCTGGGAATATTACCACAGGATAAATTATCAAAATACCTGATTGTGGGCGAAATCGGATTGGACGGTTCCATATTAAAAACAGACGGCGTCCTGCCGGCCAGTGTTTGGGCAAAAAAACACGGGTTAGGCATAATATGTCCGGCATCCAACGCGCCCGAGGCAAAACTTTCCGAAATCACGGACATATTGGCCCCGCGCCACATGTTGGATTTAATTAATCATTTCCAGGGTGTGCACGAATTGGAATTTCCTAACACCACGGAAATCACAACCGAACCCGACGAAAAAATCGGCGACCTGGCCGAGGTTTATGGTCAACAGGCGGCCAAACGCGCGCTGGAAATCGCGGCGGCGGGCGGACACGCGTTGTTGATGGTTGGCCCACCGGGATCCGGCAAAACAATGTTGGCATCGCGATTACCGGGAATTTTGCCCGACATGACAACCGCGGAAATTTTGGACACATCGGTCATATATTCTATTGCCGGCAAATTATCGGGCACGGGTCTAATTACAAAACGCCCTTTCCGCGCGGTGCACCACACGGCCAGTCCTGTGTCTTTGGCGGGTGGCGGTTCCGACGCACGTCCGGGCGAAATATCATTGGCGCATAACGGCGTTTTATTCTTGGACGAATTACCCGAATTCAATCGCCAAACATTGGAAATATTGCGTCAACCAATGGAATCAGGCCAAATTATGATTTCCCGCGCAAAACACAACGCGACATACCCGGCAAAGTTCCAATTGATTGCAGCAATGAATCCTTGTCCATGCGGCCATTTGGGCAACGCGGCATTGTCTTGCACTCGCGCCCCCCGCTGTGCCGAGGCGTACCAGAACAAAATCTCGGGTCCCTTGCTCGACCGAATTGATTTGCATGTCGATGTTGACGCGGTAAATCCATGGGATATGAAACCCGACCCCAATGCACATATTGAATCCAGTGCGGTTGTCCGCGCCCGCGTTGTTGCCGCCCGCAACCGCCAATTATCGCGCCAGGGTTATGTCAACGCCCAATTGGACGGCCGCGCTTTGGATGAATTCGTAAAATTAACACCCGATATGACCGATTTCCTGAACATGGCCGCAGAAAAGGTCGGAATGTCTGCGCGCGGATACAATCGCATTAAACGCATTGCGCGTACAATTGCTGATTTGGCCGGGCGCGACGATATAATTATGGACGATTTGATTGAGGCCCTGTCCTATCGCCCAATAAATCGTGGCAAATACGGCGTTAAAATATAAAATCCTTGCTTTTAGTATAAAAAATATTAAGATCTATAGGCATAAATGTAGGATTTATGGGCGCATTGCCACCTGGGATTTACTACCAATAAAGACATCATAAAAATTGCTTTATTAGCAATAAATTCACGTGGTAATGCATAAACATTAACTAAAATTTTAAGGATATTAAATGGTATTATTACACAGAAAAAAGGTTGATGCTAAACAACCAACAAAAAAAGAAAGCACAACTAAAAAACCGGCAAAAATTGCTGAAATGCCGGCACACGAATCCGATGCGAACGACGACAAAGTGTATTTTATGGCATTGGGCGGATTGGAACACGTTGGCCAAAATATGTACGTCTATAAACATCGCGGCAAATATTTGATTGTCGATTGCGGTATGGGCTTTCTCGAGGAAGAAATCGGTGCTGGCGACGTTCAGTATTGCGATACATCATGGCTGGAAAAGCATAAAAAAGACGTTGTCGGTTTTGTTATGACCCACGGGCACGAGGATCACATTGGTGCACTAAAATTCATTTGGCCAAAATTCAGAAAACCAATCTATTGCACGCGTTTTCCGGCGGAAATTTTGCGTCAAACTTTTGATGGAATCGAACTGGATTATGACCGGGAAAAAGACATTATTGAATTCGACGCATCCGGTGCGACATTGAATTTGGACCCATTTACGGTCGAAACTTTCCACGTGTCACATTCGGTCCCTGAGGCGCAAATGTTGATTATTAAAACTCCGGCGGGTAAAATTTTGCACACAGGCGACTGGACGTTCAACGACGATAACCCAATAGAACCGGCGACCGATTATGCGCGTTTGCGTGAAATTGGCTCTGACCCAAAATTATTGGCATGTGTTTGTGATTCAACATCTGCATCACGTCAAAGTGTCCAAACGACCGAGGTCCAAGTCCGCGACACATTAACTAAATTAATGAAAAACGCGCCTGGCCGTGTATTCGTAACGGGGTACTCTCGCAGTATTGCTCGTCTAAAAATGTTCGCCGAGGCTGCGCATGCCGCGGGACGTATTGCCGCAATCAAAGAACGAACAAATCCAAACCCTGTGCCATTTGTAGGATTGCCAGAGTTCCGTCAAATCGGCATTGATTTTGGCTATTTAAATGCCGATGAAATTTATCTGCATCGCGATATCCGCGATTTACCCGCTGAAAAACAGGCAATATTTTTAACCGGGTCCCAGGGCGAAAAATTCGCAATGTTAACCCGCCTGTGCCAGGGCACCGTCAAAGAATTAAAATTGATGCCAACCGACACGGTGATTTTCAGTGCAATTATCATTCCGGGCCGCGAACAAGATGTATCAACATTGTATAACAAATTGGCGCGCATGGGCATCAAAACACATACAATCTTTGATACAGATAATGTTCACGCCTCGGGCCACGCGGGTCGTCCTGAATTCGAACGCTTTTATGATATGGTCCACCCCCAGGTTTCAATCCCAATGCACGGCGATTACATCAACGAAATGCTGAACGGCAAAATGGCGATGGAACGCGGCGGGGCAAAACAAATGATGGTCGTGCACAATGGCGAAATGATTGCGCTGTCGGACGGCGAACCTGCATACATTGCCGAAACGATTGAAACCAGTTTCGTTGTTATGGAGGGCGAAACCGAACGCAGTGCCGATGACCAGGTTTATAAAAACCGTAAAAAGATTGCAACCAACGGCGCGGTGTTTATCACATTGCCCGTGGATAAGCGCGGTTTCCTGAAAGGCACGCCTGAGGTTTCCAGTGCCGGAATTTTTGAAAGCGACGTGACCGGATTTATGAAGCGTCAAATTCAAATTGAAATAACCAAGGCCATTGACGCATTAACAAAAACGGAACGCAAAGACCGTAATAACCTGACGCGTGCGGCACAAAC
>CADCAA010000019.1 GCA_902799285.1 uncultured Pseudomonadota bacterium | reverse complement strand
ATTCAATCGCGTTGCGGATGTATTCGTTGCGCGATTCGAGACCGAGCTTCTGCGTCATCTCGTCGCACTTCACCCACATGTCAGCGGGCATTCTGACACCCTTCGAGGGCATCGCTTCTTTTTGTTTTGCCATCGCGTCAACCTCGGCCCCGCGGGCATCAAATACCTTTTGAATATCTTCTTCGAAACGACGTTGATCGTCTTCGGAAATTTCCTTGTCGGTCACGGCACGCTTGATTTTGCCCATTGCATCCTGGCGAATATTACGCATAGAAATCTTGGCCTCTTCGGCGTATTTACCGGCGACCTTGGTCAATTCTTTGCGACGTTCTTCGGTCAATGGTGGCATATTCAAACGAATAACCGCGCCCGCAGACATCGGGTTTAATCCCAACCCAGAATCACGAATTGCTTTTTCCACCGCGCCAACATTATTCATATCCCACACGGTCACATTTAATGTTTGATTATCAGGCGTAGAAACGGTTGCAACCTGGTTCAACGGAATATCGGAACCATAAACCGGCACACGCACACCATCCAACAAATGCACGGACGCACGCCCAGTGCGCAATCCGGCAAATTCGCCCTGTAAAATTTCCAGTGTTTGTGCGGTTTTTTGTTCGACCTCTGTCTTCAAATTTTGATAGTCCATAAAAATCTCCTTAATCTAAAAAACAGACTAGCAAAAATATTTGACATTTGGCAAGAAGAAATATAGAATACATTTGCCTTTGTGGGGTTGTAGCTCAGTTGGTAGAGCACTTGCATGGCATGCAAGGGGTCGTCAGTTCGAGTCTGATCAGCTCCACCACGATTTTTCACCGCAGGCAAAGCCAAGGATTGAAAAATCAGTGCCCACCGTAGCCTTGGCGAAGGCGGGCTAAAGACAAGTGCCGGTCCAAACAGGTCAGGGCACAAAAGTTTTATGGCGGGTGTAGCTCAGTTGGTAGAGCATCGGTTTGTGGTACCGAGTGTCGCCGGTTCGAGCCCGGTCACCCGCCCCATAAATAAAAAAATGGACCAAATGGTCCCTTTTTTTATTTATCTGGTCGGGTCGGGCGAGAACCGGAGGTTCGACAAAATAGTAGGCGAGAACGAGAAAAACGAAGTTCAAGCCGTCACGATTTGGAAAGGGGCCCATCGCGCCGCAGGCGGATGGGATTATACAACCCGGTCACCCGATGCCGATTTTCACCGCAGCATCAGCAAGGATTGAAAATCGAGCATACAACATTCATATAGTCATCACATAAAAAAATGCCCAAACGGGCATTTTTTATTTGGTTAATTCATATGATGTTTCTATCAGGTTTTGTGTGTTTTGCATCGGCAATGTGTCGTCCAATAATACTGTAATCCAATGATTTTTATTCATATGATATGCTGGTAAAACGCCCCTTACACCGCGAAAAAATTCTGCATCATTTGTTTTCAAATTTATAATATCAACATCACCATCACCGGACAGTTTTAATATACTACGCGGAACAGTTCCTATTAATGCAAACCATTTGTTATTGTCGTGATGCCGAAAAATACAATATGTTGGATAACGCTTCCACAGATATTCCGGGGAAGCGTTATATTTGTTATTTATAAATTTTATAATTTTTTGTTTCATTATTTCAAATTAGTCTTAAAGAACTGTTCCAGTTTATCAAATGGTATCACTTCCATATTGTCATACAAATCAACATGGTTTGCCCCCGGGATAATCATCAGTTCTTTATTGTCGCCCTTTAATTTTGCAAATGCACCTTCGCTGAAATAACGGCTGTGTGCTTTTTCACCATGTATCAATAACACAGGTGTGCGGATTTCATCGGCATACTGCAAAATCGGCATATTTATAAACGACAAAGAACTGGTTTTATTCCAACCACCGTTTGAATTCAGCGAACGTTTATGATAACCACGTGGTGTTTTGTAATACGCATAATAATCTTTAATAAATTGCGGCGCATCATTTGGTAATGGGTCAATAACACCACCAGCCAAATCATATTTACCGTTTTTGTAATCTATTGTACGTTGTTCGTTTAATGCTTTTTTGTTTGCAAAACGAGCATCTGCATTATCATCAGCATCAAAATATCCGTTTGCATTTACACGTGTCATATCATACATTGTTGATGCAACAGTTGCCTTGATACGTGTATCCATTGCGGCTGCATTTATTGCCATACCGCCCCAACCACAAATACCGATAATACCGATTTTGTCGGCATCAACATCAGCGCGATTGCTAAGATAATCAACCGCCGCCGAGAAATCTTCGGTGTTTATATCTGGGGACGCAACATAACGAACATTGCCACCACTTTCGCCAGTAAAGGATGGGTCAAATGCCAATGTAATAAAACCGTGTGCCGCCATTTCTTGGGCATATAGTCCTGACGATTGTTCTTTGACAGCACCAAAAGGCCCAGATATCGCAATTGCAGGCATCTTGTCGGCAGTTTTCTTTTTTGGTATATATAAATCACCAGTCAGTTCTATGCCATAACGATTATGAAAATGTATTTTTTGTGTGATAACATTTGGATTTTTTGGAAACACATTATCCCATTTATTGCCATAAAACATAAAGTATCCAGCAATTCCAAGTACGATGATTGCTAATATAATTGTCCATTTCATTTTTGACTCCTTTCGCTTGACCAGCATACAAAAATGTGCACAATTTTTGCAAGTTAATAAAAAGGGAATTTTTATTTGATTTTTTCTAATGTTTTTAACAATTCATCACGATATGGTTTTGACTGACTTAATGGAATATTATAGTTTGCCCATATTTTATTTGTGCCGTTATTTGTGCGTGTCGCAACGGCGTCAATTTCACAATCGTCATTAATATGCGCAAAAATAGGTTGATATTTGTTTTGTTTTAAAGCCCTAGTATCCACAGGTATGGTGATTTTTAGTTTGATATCTTTTTTGACCCATTGAAATACCGGCACAATACTATTTGCAGTTGGAGACAGGTTTTTCTCCATATATGCAAATTGTTGATAGCCATGTTTTTGTTCGTAAAAACTAGCTGCCTCTTCTAATGCTATGAATTTTATTTTTGTTGCTATCAATGCAGATGTTTGTTCTACAGCTTTTAATAATTGTGTACCTACACCACAACGATGATATTTTGGTAAAACATATAACCGGTCTAAATACATTTCGTTTTCTTGGTATAAACGCCCCTGTGAAAAACCAATCATTTGCCCATTGCTGTATGCACCAAACGCAAAATTATGTTTGTTTTCGTGGTATGCACCCTTATAAGCGCGGAAACGGCTCTGGATTATAGGTTCGGTTGGATATGATAATTCATATAATTCTGTATCACATACGGCCTCGATGCGTATAAAATCATTCCACACACCTGGTGCGGTCTGATTAAATATAGGTACAATATTAAAATCTAATTTCTGTTTTGCCATGTGCCACAGTGTACTATTGTTTTTTTATTTGTCAATTCATGTAAAATAAAAAAACGCCCGGCTTTTCTAAGGACCGGGCGAACTCTTTAACCAACCAACTTTCTCCAAATAGATGTTTTTTGTGGTTGTTTTTTCTTTTTCGGTTTACGACGTGGCGCGGTTGTTGTTGTCCGCTTGGCCTCGTTATGTTGCGCATTTTTCTTTTTCGCATCAGTCGATGGCGCGTGCGCGGTCAACACATCATCGGTTTTGACCTGTTCTGGGGCCACACGTTGAATAGAATATTGATCGATATTCATCAAACTGTCATCGCCAACAATCACGATTTCTGTTTCGAATTCATTTTCCATCGCCGCCAATTCAGCGCGTTTTTGATTCAACAGATAAATCGCGACATCCGTCGGAACCGTCATAATGATTTTCTGGGCCGATTTAGCCAACAGTTTTTCTTGTAAATGACGGAACAAAATAATTGATGCGGTTTGAATACTTGGCACTACACCGGCACCCATACAGTGCGGGCATGGCACATACGAAGATTCAATGAAACTGCTACGCATACGTTGACGCGACAACATCATCACACCAAAAGCGTTGATTTTTGCAACCTGGGTCCGTGCACGATCGCGTTTCATAACCTCGCGCATTTTCATTTCCAGTTTGCGGTTGTTGCGTTCTTCCTCCATATCAATAAAGTCAATTGCAACAATCCCCGCCAAATCGCGCAAACGTAATTGCAATGCGATTTCTTCGGCGGCTTCCAAATTAGTATTCAATGCGGTTTGTTCAATATCTTTTTCCTTAATCGCGCGTGAAGAATTCACGTCGATTGTCACCATGGCCTCGGTCTGGTTAATAACAATTGAACCGCCCGAAGGCAACACGACGTACGGACCATGCAAACCTTCCAATTGTTTTTCGACACCGGCCTTGACCATAATCGGCAACGCGACATCTTTATACAAAGTGATTTGTTTGCGTGGTGCGCGACCATATAATTGTTGGAAATAAGTTTTTGCGGCGTCAAATGCTTCCTCGCCCTGGATAACCATCGCATCATCTTTTTCGCTGATAAAATCGCGAACAACACGACGCAACAGGGAATCTTCGGCATGAATAATAACCGGCGCAACCGATTCCAGTGTGGTTTTGCGAATATCGTTCCACAAATTCACCAAATAATCATAGTCTTTGGCAATATCATCGGCCGATGCACCCGCAGCGGCGGTCCGCAACACAACCGTCATTCCGCGTGGAATTTTCAACGCATGTAAAATCTGACGCAATCTGGCGCGTTCAGGTTTATCGGCAATTTTCTTGGAAATGCCATAACTGTTGCGCTTTCTGGAATTAGGCATCAACACGGCAAAACGTCCCGCCAAAGACAAATATGTTGTCATCGACGCGCCCTTGCATCCGCGTTCTTCTTTGACGCCCTGAATCAACAAAATTTGTTTAGGTTTAATAACATCCTGGATTTTGAATTCGCGTGCGCGTTTCAAAAATTCCTTGTTATCTTCACCGGCACTTTGATCGTCATAGTCGGCGACCTCGTCATTTTCATCGTCGGGGTCGGTATCATCATCAACGATATTGGCGTGCGCCAATTCCAACAATTTCTTTTTTTGTTCGGGGGTCACCTGGTAATAATCCGGGTGAATTTCAGAAAACGGCAAAAATCCATTTTTACCCGTTCCATAGTCAACAAATGCGGCCTGTAATGATGGTTCAACCCGAATAACCTTGGCCAGATAGATGTTCCCTTTTATCTGGGGCTTAGTCGTTGTTTCTACATCAAAATCAGACACGCGACCTGTATCCGAGTCGACAACGACAACGCGTGTCTCCTCTGGATGCACAGCATCCACGTATATTTTTTTCGACATATAATAATCCTTTTGCGTTTTTATACGCGCATACACCGGATACAACCCGTCCCCATGGGGCAATCCCGCCCATGCCAAGGGAAGCGAAAACGATACCACACATCGCCATGCGAATTGCAGAAATTAGGTTTTAATAATCAATAAAACTAATCCCGTTGTCATGCGACACCGAACAGGTTATCAAACCGATTTTCTAAAAGCAAGTTAAAAGGAACAAACTCTAAAATTTCCTTGCAAAACCGTTTCGTTATGATAGCTTTTATGTCAGTACACACAAAGGATATATTATGGACAAAAATGAATTAATAAAATCAATTGCAATGGAAAATCCAAATGCCAAATATGCATTTACAAAACGGCGTGGTGTGGAATTCGAATATGGCGACCATTGGTTTGATAAATATAATATCTTTGACAAACCACACGGTAAAAAATTATTTGAAATCAAAAACGAATACGGTAATTTTGCAATTGACGACGATTGGATTGATGTCTTGGATCCTTTGTATGGAAGATGTGCAATGGCAATCCGCATTATGGATAAACACATATCGGAACAAGAACAAGCATTTGATAATTTACTGTATAATCACAACCACGAATTCGTTGTTAAACATAACCAATCTGGGGTACACAGTTTTGCCGGGGATGGTGTATATCGTGTATGGTTGAACAACAAACTGCAATTTATTGTTAACGAGCAAGATAATAATACAATATATCTGAATCGCCCCAAGACAATAAAATGTCATCCGTTCGATATCATTATCACGACCCAGGCATTAATAAACCTGATTAACCGTCAAAAATAATGTATCATTGCAACCATAAATTCCCCGTCTTTATGAAAGAAGGGGTGGCTTGGCGGAGTAAAACGACGACAAGACGAGGCAGTTGTGATATTTATTTCCCCAAAATATCCCCGGCCTTGATATATTCTGGCGTATCCGCGGGTAATTTTTGTTGGGCCTTTTTTGCGAATCTAATGGCTTTTTTCGCGTCCCCGTTCATATTATAAAATTCTGCCAAAGCCCAAAATTCACGTCCGTCGTCATATAACTTTGCCAATACCCAATATGTCAAGGGTTTTGGCTGGGTCAATAACGAAGATTTACACAATTCAATTCCGCGTTCGGTATCGCCTGGTTTATTTCGTTCGGTCAATACCAACGCCAACGCTGTTTGAATTTGTGGCGCCGACGTATCATATTTCAGCGCGGTTTCATACGCATCAACCGCCGCGTCATAATGCCCCAACTGGTATTCAATATCACCCAGCAATTCATAATAATACGGATTTTTCGGACTTTTCTTAATCAGTGTTTCAACCCCCATCCGTGCCGCATCCAATGCGCCCGCTTGCATATTCCCAATTGTGCGAGCATAAATCGCGGCTGCGCCCACATCACGATACGGATATCTGTCCAAAATTTGTCGTTCATTATATAGATAACCAACTAATTTTGCGCGTACCAATTCAAATTCCGCATCAGAGTATGTTTTATATTTTCCATTGTGTTTAATGGTCTTGATTTTTTCGCGCGCATTTTTCAACCGTTCCGCGGTCAGGGGGTGATTAGTATTATTTTTGTTTATCCTGGATTCGATTGCGCCGGTCATATCCTGCATTTGTTCAAAGACCAAAATCAGGCCATTTGGATTTATATTTGCGCGCACCAACAAATCGACGGCCAATTCATCGGCCATACGTTCTTCGTCGCGGGAAAAAGATAACAAAGATTGTTGCGCAACGCCGCCCGCACCCGCCAAAACACCGGCACCCAATGATGGGTTGCCACCCGCGACCATTAAACCGATTCCCAACGCCTGGATTGCAATTGCGCGTTTCATTTCGGCATCCGTGCGTGCGGACATTTGTTGAACATGCCCGCCAATCGTATGTCCTAATTCGTGTGCCACAACGGCCTGTAATGCATTTGGATTTTTAATTCGTGTTAATAAACCGGTATAGATAAAAACATCTTCGCCCCCAGCGACAAAGGCATTAAAATCATCATCGTTCACAATATGGATTTTCAGGCGGTTTTCCGGAATGTCTGCGGCGGTCGCCACCGGCACAATCAATTTATGCAGTAATTTTTCCACCTCGGTATCATTAATAACGGATAATGCGTGCGCTGGCAACGCAATGAATACAGCCACAAAAAATGCCAATATTTTATGCACTGATATTACTCCCACATCCAAAGATATTCATTAAATCACGCACGGCGTCCGATACATTACCGTCCGCAGCGGCACGTGCCGCCAATTTGAATAAATCCCTGTGTTCGCGCCAATCCGCAAAGTGATATTGAATCCACCCGCTTTGCCGCGTTCCTAATAATTCGCCAACCCCACGCATCATCAGGTCTTGCTCGGCAATTTGGAATCCGTCGTCGGTTTCGCATAACACATCCAAACGTTTTAATCCATCCGGACTGACATTTAATCCATATAATAATATGCAATACGATTGAATTTTGCCACGCCCCACACGTCCGCGCAATTGGTGCAGGGCGGCCAACCCAAACTGTTCCGCGTTTTCAATAACAATAATAGAGGCGCGTGGCACATCAATACCAACCTCGATAACGGTTGTTGCCACCAATAAATTCATATTTGAATTATCATCGGCAAATTCGGCCATAACTCTGTCGCGATCGACTTTTGACATTTGTCCATGCACCAAACCGGCGGTCGGGAAAGTTTCACGCAAAGCATCATATCGGGCAACCGCCGCACCAACACCAATACCATTTTCATCCTGAACCAGTGGACAAATCCAGAATACTTTCGCCCCATTATCGATTTGCTGTTTTATGCGTGAAATCAAATCGTTAAGTCGTGCCATTGGTAATTTAGTTGTGTGTATAGGCAATCGACCCGCGGGCTTTTGATTTATAATTGAAATATCCATATCGCCATACATCGTCATCGACAGTGTCCGCGGAATTGGCGTTGCCGACAAAGCCAACAAATCAACCGAATGTCCCTTGGCCCGCAGGGATTCACGCTGATTCACGCCGAACCGATGCTGTTCATCCACAATCACCAACCCCAAATCTTTGTATTCAACATCATCAGAAAACAACGCATGCGTCCCAACCACAATTTTTGTCCGCCCAGACCGCAATGATACCAATTTTTCGCGGCGAACGGCACCCTTGTCGCGACCGGTTAAAACATCCGCCACAATACCCAATGCATCACACATCGGTTTTATTTTCGCAAAATGTTGTTGCGCCAAAGTATCCGTCGGCGCCAACAGGGCGGTTTGTCCGCCATATTCCGCCATCTTTAATGCGGCAATCAAGGCAACAATGGTTTTCCCCGACCCGACATCACCTTGAACAAGGCGCATCATCGGCACATCGGATTCCATATCATTGAATATTTCACCAACAACACGGGACTGTGCATCGGTTAATTTATACGGCAATGTGTTCATGAATTTATTCAGATAATCACGCGCCTTAACACGTTTTTGTCTTTTATTCTTTTGCGATGTTCGCGCACGCCGACTGATTGCAATGGCTGTTTGATGCGCCAACAATTCGGCATAGGCCAACTTTGCCACATATGTCGAATTCGGCAATAAATCGTCGGACGTTTTTGCAAAATGCACATGACGCAGGGCATCAAAAAATTCGCGCAGAAATTCATCATCATATTCGCCAACGATTGAATCCATTTTTGCAAAAATTTGGTCCCGCACCGACGCAAACACTTTCTGGGTCAATCCTTCGCCACTGGGGTAAATCGCCTGGGCGGCGGGAATTTTTTCGGCCGCATCCAATGTTTCGATAAATTCAGGATGATTCATCACGGGCGGATTTCCGCCTTCGATTTTACCGCTGACCATACGCCATTGGCCAATCGGCAATTTTTCCAGCCAATAATCCATATATTTGGAATTAAAGAATTGAATTGCGACGGAATACCCCATTTTATCCGTACATAACACCCGCATCGCCCGTGCACGTTTCAGCCATGGCGCGGGCTTTCCGGGCTTTTTATGCGATTTAATCAATAATGGAATTGTAATCGTGTCGCCGGTATCAACGCCCGCCAGGCTTTCCGTCACCGCGCGATTGCGAACATAGGCGGGTTTATGCAATAAAAAATCCAACACGCGTCGTCCGCCCAAAACATCATTAAACCGTTCGGCCAACACCGGCCCAACGCCACGGATATATTGTAAATCGGTATTCAAAAATTCGGCAATTTCCCTTCTCATACCAACAAAAGTACCCAAAACCCAGATTTTAAGCAAGTATAAATTTCCCGCCCAATATGGATTTAATATGTCATTAATTGAACTTTGAACTTTGCACTTTGAACTCTAAAATCTCGCTATAGCCCAACGGGCGAAAGCGGATGACAATAATGGTTTGCATTTTGATTTTTAAATTGTTATGCTAACCTTTACCGTATAAACAAGGGGAAAAAATGTCTGTTCGGGCTAAAAGGCTTTTCAAGAAAATAATCAGTAAATCCTCGATTGAATGATTTGTTTACATTCGGTTCAAAATCTAAAAAAATTTTTCCTGAAGAAGTTTTTTCACAATATTTATCAAGTCTTTGTCTGTAATATGCCACAACATTTTTTATGTAATTTTCATCTTTTAATCTTCCTTCAATTTTGAATGAGGAAACACCGGCCTTAATAAGTTTTTCAACGTGTTCAGAGGCATTAAAATCTTTTAGGGATAACAAATATTTATTTTCTGCCAAAAAGTAAGCTTCTCCACCTCAAAAAAACCATCTGCCATAGGGCGCAACTGCAACATAGGACGAGGCTCGTATGTGGACCTTCCCTGAGGCTCAATCTCCATAAGTTCAGC
>CADCAA010000018.1 GCA_902799285.1 uncultured Pseudomonadota bacterium | reverse complement strand
GCAGCTATTCAAACTGCATTAAATAATGTTAAAGAGGACATTATTAAAGCAGGTAATGCTTTACGAAATTTCACTGGTTTACCTGATATCCCTGAAGGTGTGGGGGATAGGTTGAAGAAAATTGCTGATTCTATGAAAAGTGTCAGTGAAGCTATGAAATCATTACGCAGTCTACGTGATGATTATAACTGGGACACTGCAATGGGAGCAATATTCGGAGGAGTGGATATTCCAACAGCCCTCAATAATGCAAAAACAGATCTTGTTAAAGTAGGTAATACTTTAAATTCTTTAACTAGTTTGCCCGATGTCCCTGATGGTGTTTCAGGTAAAGTTCAACGTATAAGTGATGGTGCTAAAAATGTTGGAAATAAATCTTTTATCATACGCATCACCATTATCTATAAAAAAACGCCCACCCTTGGGCACAAAAGTTTTTTATCAATCATATAATAATTGGTAAAAACGGCGCAAATGCGCCGTTGTTTGCAACTTACTCTTCTGATGGCAAAGATGCCGCACTTTGCAAATTAAACTTTGTAATATAATTAAACGATAAACCAACGGTCATATTCGAACCATAATGTTCGGCGGCACGCGCCTTGGCCCGACGATAATTCACATATGGACCAAATGTAAAATCACCCCACAGGTTTGTATCCAAACGGGCATTCGCACTTAAGTCACGCTTAAAATCCGTCGGTACATATTCAGAATAATCTAAATATTCACGATAATAACCATCACTGTTGAAATGGACCCCTTCCCTAATCTCGTATTCGGCGCGCCAACCGGTTTCAACCGCAAACTTGCTGACCGGATTATGCGTATCCGTGAAATCATTTTCATACACCGCGGTTGTATATAATGTCTTTAATATTTTATGGTCGAACAACGCGATACCGGCAGATGGACGCGCAATTTTACGAATATGCGGATTACCAACGAATTCAGATTCATATTCGGCACGCACAATTGGACCCAATTTTACAGTTCCCCAATCCCAACATGCATAAGATAAATCGGAAGTAAATAAAATTTTGTCCGCTTTTTCATCGGTGGTTCTGGGTTCATTATATGGCTTAATTGTCGTTTTGCCGTATGTCATAAACAGCGAATTATCCCAACGCAATCTGTCGAACCCATATTCCAACGCCACATCAAACACACCGACAAAGGAATCCTGGGACGACGCAGTAAATGCAGATACCGGCGAATCCTGATATTCTTCGGCATGGCCAATTGTTGTTTTGGTCCAATCGACACCAATTCTACGAATATTCAAATCAAATTTTTCATCATGCGGTGTATCCAATGCAAACGCCGCACACGGCATCAATGCCAACAAAGCAACCATTATTTTTTTCATAATCTACCCCTTCACTATTAAAAAACTATTTCCAAATTTTGAATCCATTTTGTAATGACTGAACACGCCAACCATTTGCACGCAGTGCATTTGATAATTTACCCGCATCTTTGTTATCAATCATAAATGTCACATTATTTCCAACAACCTTTTGCGTTGCCAAATCAATTTGTAATTCACGCGCAACCGCATTTAATGCCGCCCAATCAGCCATGGGTTGTAATAACGCCGCACTGAACAAAGTTGAATTATCAACCACAGGCACCACCGCATTTGATGTCGGCAACCAATTTTGCACAGAATTTTGTTCCATCCATGCACGCGCCGCATCGGAATCAATAACAAAAGAAATATTTGCAGAATATGTCGTATCCGAAATTTTTTCAGATTCCACACTGGACGAAGAAATAATATTTATTAAATCATCGTTGGAACTGTCCTTGACCGCGGCGGTCAATTGTTCAGGATTTGCATAGTTGCGTAATTCACGGATTATAACATCGCGCCGGGCCGAATTAAACGCCTTGTTCTTGGCATCCGCGGCGGTATCACTGGTCATATTGACAGACACGGTTCCGGTTAATTCAACCGCCATGGCACCCAATGCCATAAAACAAAAAATCGATGCATATAAAAATTTATTCATGCGCACTTTTCAAACCTTAAAACCGGGCCTGAACTCCTAAACGAATACCCATAGATTTATATATGGATTCTACCTCACCACTGGATTTTTGTTGCCATCCCGCAGCCCTTAAACTATCAATAGTCGCAATAGTTTCCAAATTATCCAGGTATGTATTCATATCCAATTCATCCCACGTCTGATAATTAGTATTTCCATAATGGGTGACCAAATCATCATTTTCCGCCACCGCAGGATCATAATAACGTGTGGTATAATAATCCGCGCTTAAATACGATGTCGCATCAGCCTTGCCCACATTATAATAATCAAACGTCACACCCAAAGACAACATCACAGAATCCGTCAACGCATGCGCCCAATTCGCCCCCAAACCAAAATGATACGCATCACCAATTGATGCTTTATCCTCTAAACTTTTTGGATGTTGCCAATCCGGACGATACGGCTGATCTGCGGTTGCCGTATATGCAGGCAAACCAAATTCCAAACGTGCATTAACCGCATCAATCGCAGAAATATCATATTCCATATCCAACGCCAAATATGGTCCAGCCCATTCAACCTCGTACGAATGGCTAATACCATTTTGATAATAGTAATACGTATTTTCTGTTTCAACATATTGCGCCCCAGACGGGATGGTAACATAACTGAGTGTATACAACCTGCCATTTCCATCGGTGTTTATAGAACCATCATTTTCCATATATACAGGATCCACCACGCCCAACAAAGCACTGTTATTACCATCAACAAACACCAACAGCGGCAAACATTGTGTTTCGTCACCCAGTGTTTGGCAATAATTGTCAGCCCCACTGACCGTATCCAATGACAATCCATAATTTTGTTTGGTTTCTAATTTATATTTGAAATAACGATATCCAACCGAAGGCGTCACTTTAAATGTGCCAACCTTCCAAACATTCGGCAATCCAATACCGGCATATACCCCCATCATATCGCCACCATTTGATGTTCCAACCGATAACGCATGCCCTTGTTGAACCCAAACCTGATCCGCGATACCATCAGATGGTTCGTCTAAATCAACATAATACCCGCGCAAGAAATACCCGCCACCGGTCACATCATCATCAACCATGTTTGTATCGCCAAACTGAACACCATATTGACCACCGACATCCAAACGCAACGCAGTATTTGCAACATTAAAATCATAATTCATCGACGCATCAAAAACATTCCAACGCAGGTTATTATAATGTAATTTGGACCCCGCAGTTTTCATATCAAAATTCCACGAAGCAAATTGATGCGACAATCCGGCATTTAACTTGAAACGACTATCCTGTTGGGATGCCCGGCCTGCGGATGTATTACTGCGATTTTGTGATTTTTTATTTTGAACCACAGTATTCTTTGCATCGGCCTTATTACCATTACAACCCGCACCATAACAAGTATTATTATCAGAATACGCATTAATCGCACCGCTGCTGTATACAGAATCACTGTATGGACCACCATAATTTCTTTGGACGGTTCCATTATAATTATAATAAGTCCCCGCCGCACCGGCCGTCATTGGCAACAACGCGAACAAAGAACAATGTAATAAACAGCGCAGATTTTTAACCATTTTCCTTTACCTTTTAGTATTATCGACGATATTATAACACAAAAAACTTGAAAAACAAACAGCTTATTGCAAGAATACGCAAAGAATTTGTTCGGCAGCCATGGCGGAATTGGTATACGCGCAGCACTAAGGATGCTGTGGAGCAATCCTTGGGGGTTCAAGTCCCCCTGGCTGCACCAAAAAATGTATTTTATTCTTGCCAGCAATCTAAAAATTTTGCTACCATCTTCTCTGAAAAGGAAATGAAAGGTCTAAATCTCTTTTTAGCCGCCTGTTTTGGCGCGACCATATTAAATGGCGCGATGGCTGATACTGTAAAAAACACGGGCCGCACAACCCTTTCATCACGTAACACAAATTCACCTGTGCGTAATGCAAACGCGACGAAACAGCGCACAAATACCGCATCACGCACAGCAACAACAAAAAATATTATCCAGCGCAACAATACAAATGACCGGGCCCGCACCGTTTCATCACGCGATACAAATGCTGTTGCACGCACCGCATCATCAAAACAAAACGTATTATCACGCACGGCAACAAAAACAACCTCGTCCCGGTTCAGTGGGCTGTCCCGCGCGGCAACTGTGCAAACTCGCGAATCCGTGATGCAGCGGGACTTTGGTAAATGTAAATCTGTATTCTTTGAATGTATGGATGAATTTTGCGCGAACAAGGATGCCCAACTGAAACGTTGTGCATGCTCGGGCCGCGCAAACGAATTCAAAAACACCCAAAAATCATTGGATAATGTCGAAGATAAATTATTGGATTTCAGCCAACGTTTATTAACCATAAATATGGATCCCGCGGACGCCGCCGTTATAAATACAGAAAGCGAAGGCGAACGTGCATACAACGAAACCCGTGATACAACTGCATCAAAACGTGCATTGGATGAAATCGCAAAAAAATTAAATACCAAATTCGATTCGGCCGGGCGCGCCGATATGTCCGCCCTGTCATGGGATTTGAATATCGATTCCGCATTTGATTCTGTGGACTCATTAACCGGCGTTTCAACAACCGCAAAATCCGGTACCGCCCTGCGCAATGCGGCATTGCCAATTTGTCGTGAAATGGCGGCCGAGGTTTGCACCGACGACGACATATCATTGGTCGAAAACAGTTATAATATGACAATCGAACAGGATTGCAATACCGTAAAAAAGGCATACGAAACACAAACCCAGGCGGCACGAAATAAAATCCTGGAAAGCAGTGCGTTGCTTGACATGACCCGTTTGAATAATTACCAGGATAATAATTCTGACGACATTTTAACATGCAAATCAAAAATGCTGGATATGCTGACCAATACAAATGTTTGTGGCGACGATTTAACCAAATGTTTGGATATTTCCGGCCGTTATATCAATCCCACCACGGGCGAGGCTTTTCTGTCCCCGGACTTAATCCAATTGGCGGATTTAATCACACGTCCAACGAATACAGATACCTGGGCTAAAACCCCAAAAAATGCATCATTTGTATCATACCTGAATGCCAAGAAAAAATATATCGAACCCGCGACCAAAAATTGCCAGGATATCGCGGACACCGTTTGGAACGATTTTATCGAAGATGCCCTGTCCCAAATCAAAATCGCCCAAGATGCTAAACTAGAGGAAGTCCGCCAAAGTTGCACCAGTTTGTTGACCGATTGCATTGATAACGCAAAACAGGATTTATCCGAATTCGATTCACGCGCCCTGTCGACATTTGGCGTAATCAGTGACAAAACCGTAAACGCATTATGCGAAAATGTCCGTACATCATGCGCCGCAATTATGGAATATACACCAGATAATGCGCCACTCACCGCGGACGCAAACTGGAACCCGGGTGTCACAGAAATATCGGCCGCCGAAACATACAATACGATAATAAACACATGTCGTGAAATTGGTCGCGATTGCATAATCAATTCATGCAAATCAATCACGGGTAATTTTGGCCTGTGCGAAAGTATTAATGGTTCGGTCAACCGTCATTCTATATTAAATCGTTCCGCATGCTGGTCCGATGTTAAAAGTTGCATTGACCAAACCAGCGACGCATCCATCATACAAATCCGTGGGCTGATAAACCTGGATTATACAACGTTCTATACGGAAATGTATGGTGAAACATCTGACTATGATATATGCAATACACAATGTGCACTTATCACAAACAGCAGTACCGATACCGAAAAGGCAAATTGTTATCGTTGCCGCATTGCCGAACAAATTTGGGGAAATTGCAAACATCAGCCTGACAATATGTCTGATAACGCTATTTTAATTCCATCTGATCCAAATAAAACAACATTGTTATCGTGGTTTGCAACCAATACACACACCCAAGATGAATTAAATTCATGCGCGACATCTATTTGTCCCGCGGGCAGTATTGATATGTTGATTGGCACATCCACCATTTGCGTATCCCCAACCGACGTTGTTCAGTGCGATAATCAAAACCTGTTATGCCGTTCGCCATTTATTACAACACCAACCAACAAAACAAATTGTTGTGAAACTGAATATCTGGACCAATGGGGTAATTGTTGCATGGGTGGCGTTGTATCGAACATTATTGAATACACAACGGGTGTCGCCGATACAGCCATCACAACATCCAGCAACATTTGCACTAAAACCAGTGGCATTTCATCCATGACCCTGATGACCAGATATACCGACAACGGTCACACCAATTATATATTCTGTGCTGGAACGGTCGGCACCGTATCAAACGACCCGGACGCCGTCAGTTGCAGCGGCCAATACATCGCATTGGAATGCAACGGCACAAATTGCTATTACAAAATCCCAACCGGCAGCAACAGTAGTTATGATTACAGTGTAAATTATTTCATCAACGTAAATAAATCTGATACGGCTAACTATTGCCCGGTTGCAACGAATACGGACACAACAAACAAATGTTCCGGCACAACATGGGGCAATTGGAATTGCAGCAACACATCCAACACAAACAGACACTGGATGGTTGGGTTTTAATCCTATATTTTAATTATTGACAAAATATGTTTTTTATGTCAACATCACTACATATAAGAAATAATACAAAGGAGTTATAAATGAAAACATCCGTACCATACAGTTTGAAAAAGATTTTCGCATTCGGCTTGGTTGCATCTTTGCCATTATTCACATCATGCGAAAAAGATAACGAAAAACCATCCCAACCACAACAACAAAAACATAATGTTGAATTGGTGTATGGCAGAAACAATGAAACTCAATGGCAAAATATTTCTATGGACACATTATACAAATATAACTCCGACCCAACCGTTGACACAGTGTTTATGGTTCCAGAGGTATACAACCAATTTTCTACTTTGCAAACAAGCCAATTAAAAAACTATTTAATTCCATTATTGCGCGAACGTCATAATGTAAATCCAAATAAAGTGTTTGGTAAAGGCGAATTACAATTAAAATCTGAATCAATCATTAATAATCCTGAAATTGTTCGTTTCTTTGCGGATACATTAAGATACAATGTCACCAGCAGATAAAAGAAAATATACAGAAATACAGAGACGGTTTTTTATAACCGTCTTTTTTTATTGCGTTATTTTTTATATTTTTTTATTATGAACATAAGGGAAAAAGAAATATGAATTTTATACTTTCATTCTTGTTCGGTTTTATTTTTATATTACCATCATTTGCAGATGTCACTTCTGATTGCACAACATACAATACAGACGGTAGCTCTATCTGTAATAATGCCGCGGGTTGTATATGGGAGTATGGTGCATGCTCTCCGTGCCAATCTGGTTGGGTCAGTTTACCTGGTGCTGACGAATGTACACAATGTCCAACCGGGTTTGACAATGGGTGGTCTGCACAACACAAACAACATCCCGATGGGGCATCCAGTTGTTCCGATTGGGAATGCACTGATGATTATTTTCCTATCGACACCAATGGCGACGGCACCCCAGACGAATGTTCGGCTTGTGACCCAACAACACTGCCAGACAACGCCGAATTTACAGATTCATGCACTTGGCGGTGTATCATTGGATACTATAAAACTAATAATACGTGCACAGAATGTCCAACCGGTTCCACAACCACCGCGGCGGGCGCAACTGATATTTCTCAATGCACTTGCACCGGAAATTTTTATATGAGTGGTAATAATACCTGTACCGCATGTCCATCAAATACCGCGGAATGCGCCGGCTTGTCCGTCGACAATGTCACCTGTCAAACTGGATTTATCAAAAGCATAACCAACGGTGTTGTGACTTGTTCAACATGTCCGGAACACGCTGAACAATCCGGAAATACCTGCATATGCAGTGCTGGTTATTATGGCGATGGGAATTCATACTGTACGGCGTGCCCGGCGGGCACAACGACATCATCCGCCAGTGCAACATCGGACGCGGATTGTCATATGACATCATCTACACAATTCTGTGATGCCGCCGGCGAAAATTGTTTGAATTTAATTCCATCCACCGCAACAAATATTCAATAAAAATGTCATCCTGAGCGTAGCGAAAGCGTAGCCGAAGGACCCACACTCTCTAAAAACAAACCCCGTTTGTTTTTATGTCATCTATCGCCTTCCGGATTCCATCCAACTGTTCATCAGTAAACCGCCCCAGCACCCAATCGGCCGGATCCATTTTTGATTCAAAATCACGCGGATGTCCAATTCCAATTCTAATGCGTTTGTATTCATTTCCAACGGCCGCATCAATAGATTTTATTCCGTTGTGCCCTGCGCTGCCGCCGCCAACCTTGACACGCACCGCACCATTTGGCAAATCCATATCATCATGAATCACAACCAGGTTTTCCAACGGTATTTTATAAAAAGTCATCAACGCCAAAACCGCACGTCCACTGTCATTCATAAATGTCTGGGGCTTTGCGAATATCACCGAACGCCCATCGATTTCGCCCCGCACAGTCAACGCATTTTTCTCAGATTTCCACGACACATCGTTGCCCGCAAAACTATCCACCGCGATAAAGCCAACATTATGACGAGTGGTTGCATATTCCGGCCCCGGATTGCCCAGTCCAACAATTAATATAGGTTTATTTTCTTGCATAATACCAACCCTTTTTTTAATATGATATCATACAAAGGAGAAAAAAATGAAATTAAATTCAAAAATTTTTTTTGGTGCCATTTTAGCGACATCTGTGGCAACCGCATCACACGCAAATCCGGTAATTGACGTATACGCGGGCGGTATGTTTGGCGCGGGCGGCGCATCCGTGTATAATGATAATCACCACAGCAATTATTCTGCACGGTCTTTTGGCGCACTTGTCGGTGTTGATATTCCATTACTGCGGGTCGAGGCTGAATACAACCACCTGACCAGTGACGATTTTTCAACAAACGACGCAATGTTAAACGCATATTTCAAAATGTTATCAACAATGGTTCACCCATACATCGGTGTTGGTGTCGGTACATTATTCGGTGGCAGTTATAGTCACGACAATATCAAATACGACACAAAATCAACTGTCGCATACCAGGGTATGTTGGGTTTAACATTTGACATCTTGGCAATGCCAATCAAATTCGATATCGAAGGCCGCGCCCTGTACGCACCAAATTTCCTAGAGGTTGGCACCGAAAAACCGGACTTGCTGCATTATGACGCACGCTTGAAAGTTCGCTATGTATTCTAAAACAAAGGCATAAAATGCTAACATTAATTGACGGGAACTCTTTACTATTTCGGGCATATTACGGCGTACACAGCCGCCTGACCCGGGCGGACGGCACACCCACCGGCGCGGTATACGGTTTTTTGAATATGATATTGCCCGTATTGCATGCGGCGGGGCCGGACGATTATTTCGTATGTGTCTTTGACGCATCGCGCATCAGTTTCCGTCAAAAAATCTATTCGGAATACAAGGCTAATCGTGACGAAACACCGGCCGATTTAATATCGCAAAGTTATATGGTCCGCGAATGTATGACCGCGATTGGTATGCCTGTTTTATGTGTCCCCGGGGTCGAGGCTGACGATGTCATCGCAACATTGGCGCACCGCTTTTGCGATATGCACGACAAAACCCGAATTATTTCCAGTGACAAAGATTTAATGCAACTGGTGTCCCCATGTGTATTTTTATACGACACTATGAAGGAATTGGAAATCCACGATAAACAGGTTTTCGAAAAATTCGGCGTCGCACCAAATCGGGTTATCGACGCACAAAGTTTAATCGGCGATTCGTCCGACAATGTTCCCGGTGTTCACGGCATTGGCCCAAAAAAAGCGTCGGAACTGATATCTGAATTTGGCAGTTTGGACGGCATATATGAACACATAAACGACATAAAAAACGAACGCATTCGCAACCTGTTGATTGACGGGCGCGATTTGGCATACATATCGAAAAAGTTGGTCACATTAAAACAGGATGTCGACCTGGCCGGATTGGAATTAAAGCCTTTTGTATTTAACACACCATCCGCATTGGAATTCGTGCAAACAAAAATCGAAAGTGCAACATTGGTGGAAAAAATCAAAAAACTGTTTCCGTTGGAAAAATACGATGCATCGCATCAAACTGTATCTGAATATGCAAAAAATGCATGCCCCACACCAGAGGACGATACAACACCCCCACAATCACGACGGCGGCGGCACTGGATAAATTTTTATCACACATAAAAACAATCGTCGCACTTGATACAGAAACAACCGGCATCGACGCCATGACCGCCGAAATTGTTGGCATATCAATCGCATACGATGCGGCACATGGTGCATACATACCATTAAACCACACAACAAAATCAAACGATTTATTCGGCGGCAATACACGCGTACCCGAACAATTACCAATCGATACAGTCATCAAAAAATTGACCCCTGTATTTCAAAATCCGAAAATTTTGAAAATCGGTCATAACCTGAAATACGACTTACACATTTTGGCGAACGCAGGTTTTGATATTGAAAAAATTACACCAATTGATGACACAATGTTGCTGTCATACATTTTGCATGGCACATTACACGGCCACGGATTGGATGAATTAGCATTAAAATATTTGCACCATAACGATATAAAATTCGCATCACTGTTTCCGGCGGATATTCCGGACGCGAATCGCAATTTTGCCAACGTTGACATTGCACACGCCACCCCCTATGCGGCCGAAGATGCCTGTGTATGTTTCGCACTGTATGATTTAATGCGACCGGAATTAGATGCCAACGAAAAATTAAAAAAACTGTACGAAAATTGCGACCGCCCATTATTACCTATTTTGGTTGAAATGGAACGCAATGGTGTAATGGTAAATCGCACAGGTCTGCAAAACCTGTCGACCGTATTTCATACACAACTGGAAAATTTGGAACGCAAAATTTGGGAATTGGCCGACCACGAATTTAATATTGCCAGTCCGAAACAATTGGCAACTGTGCTGTTCGACGAATTGAAATTACCAACAAATAAAAAACGTTCCACCGACGCAGAAACATTAAACGACCTGGCCGACGAACACCCAATAATTGAAAAAATATTGGCATGGCGCAGCATCGCAAAATTGGCCGGCACGTATGCGGACGCATTACCGAAACAGATTGCACCCGACGGCCGAATCCACACAACATATATACAAACCAGCACGAACACCGGCCGCCTGTCCAGTCGCGATCCAAACCTGCAAAACATACCGGCGCGCACAGAATTGGGCACCGAAATCCGCCGTTGCTTTGTCGCGCCTGCGGGCCGTGTTCTGATATCTGTGGATTATTCACAAATTCAGTTGCGCCTGCTTGCGGACGTCGCAGGGGTCAAAACATTTCGCGAAACATTTTCGGCGGGCGCGGACATTCACGAACAAACCGCACGCAAAATATTTCATATTGCACCAGATTCGACGGTCAGCAAATCGCAACGCCGCGCGGCAAAAACTGTGAACTTTTCAATAATCTATGGCATATCGTCATTTGGCCTGGCGGCACAGTTGGGCGTTGACCGTGACGCGGCAAAACAAATAATCGACGCGTATATGGCGGGATTACCCGAAATCCGCGATTATATCGAAAAAACGAAAAAGTTTGCAACCGAACACGCATGCGTATACACGCCATGGGGACGACGAATTGAATTACCAGAAATCCGCAATTCCCGCCAAAAACAATACGCACTGCGCGCGGCCGTAAACGCCCCAATCCAGGGGTTCGAGGCCGATTTAATGCGACTTGCGATGGTCAGAATCGCGAACGAAATCGTGCACCCAAACGCGAACAAAATAAAAATGATATTGCAGGTCCACGACGAAATCATATTTGAATGCGACGAAAAATTGGCGGAACAATTTGCGAAACAAATCCGCGATACAATGGAAAATATATGTAAACTATCGGTTCCATTAGTTGCCGAATACACAATTTCCGAAAAATGGGACAAATAATTCCCCTGCACATTTATGATAAAAATATTGCTTTTTATTCTTTTACTTTTATAATCCCATACGAATGCACCCGTGGCTTAACTGGATAGAGCACCACCCTCCGAAGGTGGGGATTGCGCGTTCGAATCGCGCCGGGTGCGCCACTAATTTTCAGGAAACAAACCTAATGCTCCGCGCAATTGCAATTTTATCTATACTGTGCCTTACCGCCTGCAACAGCGTATACGTAAAACCAAATACACTGGATACAAGCAAAGAAATCTTTGTTCCACGTGGTGGATATTCAATGCAACGATCTATAAAATTAACGATGCAAGATCGTAATTATAATATATACAACGGTCGTTTAACCAGAATATCAAAGTCGTCAGAATCGTATGAATTGCCATCCCGTGTAAAATATTTTGTTCGCGTTGATGAACGCACAGAAACATTTCGTCCGATATGGTGTATGTTTAATGGATTTTGGTGGTGGAATTTTAACGTATCAATAATTGAACAAAAAACTGGCACCGAAATTTTATCATGGCGCGGCCGCGGTTGCCAAAACAGTTCCCTGCGCAAACTGGATGAATTGCTGGACACGATGGAGATTAAATAAAAAAACGCCCAAACGGGCATTTTTTTATTCTTTAACCTCTTCGCCGTCGTCATCATCAACCTCGACAGCGTTCAAATCAATTTCCTTTGGCACACCCAAAATACTTTCAATTTTTTCAGATGCCGAATCCACATCCATTTTATGCAATACTGCAAATTCCTGGGCCATACGTTCCAACGCACGCAAATACAACTGGCGTGCAGAAAACGTCATTGTGTCCGATGGATTCCGACGTTGCAGATCACGTACAACCTCGGCCAGTTTCATTGGATCGCCCGAATTTATGTTTTCTTCGTACTGGGCGGCACGACGCGACCAAATCATACGCTTTGAACCCGCACGCCCCTTGGCGGCAGTAATAGCCTCGTCCATTTTTCTGGACGATGATAACGGACGTAAACCCGAAATTTCGGCACGTTCCAACGGCACACGCAAAGTCATATGCGATGATTCAAATTCAATAACTAATAATTTCACAGGTTGACCGGCAATCACTTGCTCTTCGACACGTTGCAAGCGCCCAACGCCCTGGGTTGGATAGACAACATATTGACCAGCCTTAAAATCTAACTTTTTACTTGGCATAAAAAACACCCTTTACAGCTGCCATTCCCCCTCTGTTTCCCTTTATTATATCATAAAAAACTAAAAAAACAAATATTTATTGCCCCATTCCGGCCGGTGAAAAACGCCCAATGTTATTAAACAATTCTTGCAATGCGTTTAATTCAATTGCCGCGGGAATTGGTGTTTCGTCATCATCCATTTCTATATCCGGCAAATCATCATCATGCAAAATTTGGGTTTTTATCACCCTGTCCCCATGGACAGTCGCCAACAGCACGGTTTTATTATCGTACGTATGCGGCAACGGCCCGCGATAGTTTTCATCCATACCGTAATAAATCCAAATCGTATCACCGTACACAGTCTTGGCCAACGGATCACCAATTTTTTCCTGTAATTCGGCGGTTGTTTTAATGCCGGCCACACGCGTTTCCAAATCATCAGGAAAAACATACCCTCGATGCTTTGTTTGAAAAGTACACGCCGCCAAAGCCACCGCCACAATTAAAATCATTAACTTTTTCATTTATCATCCCCATCAAGATTATTCATCGCAAAGTGCGCAATATATTTTTTCAAATCTGATTTATACTTATTATTCGCAACCGCACGTTCAATCAATTTATCAAAATTTGGATTTGCACTGCGTGCCGCACCAAAACGACTCTCGGTTTTAACAAAGTCCGACAATGGCATAACATCATCAACATTTGAATCCATCGTCAATGGATAATGCCCATCCGCAATCAAGCGCGGGTCAAACCGATACAATGGCCATGCGCCGGTTTTCACAACATTTTGTTGGTGTTCCGGACCATTTTGCAAAGCAAAGCCGTGCGCAATACATGGTGCATACGCCAAAACAATCGACGGACCGTTAAAACTGGCCGCCTCTTGCAGCGCGCGCGTTGCCTGGGCCGGATTCGCCCCCAGCGCAATTTGCGCAACATATGCACCCGACATCATGGCAATCATACCCAAATCCTTTTTCGCATGATCCTTGCCACCAATCGCAAATTTCATAGACGCACCAAATGGCGTAGCCTTGGACTGTTGTCCACCGGTATTCGAATAACCCTCGGTATCCAGTATCAATATATTGACATTTTCGCCACTGTGTAATACATGGTCCAATCCACCATATCCAATATCGTATGCCCAACCGTCGCCACCAATTATCCATAACGATTTATCGACAATCGCATCCAGCAAACTTTCCGCCAAACGCGCACGCGGCGATTTATTTTTCGCCAAAATTTTGCTTAAACTTTTCTGTGATTCGCGCTGTGCCGCGGTGTCCGTTGTGGCAAATATTTCATCAACGTTTTCAACGCCCAATTCGCACAATAAACCATACAGATTTTCGCGTCGCTGGTTCATGGCGATTCGCATCCCCAGGCCGTATTCGGCATTATCTTCGAACAAAGAATTTGACCACGCCGGCCCGCGACCATTTGCATCAATTGTCCATGGCGTCGTTGGCAAATTCGCCCCATAAATCGAAGAACACCCAGTGGCATTTGCAACAACCATCCTATCACCAAACAAATGCGCCAACAATTTAATGTATGGTGTTTCGCCACAGCCCGCACACGCGCCTGGGAATTCAAAATAATGTGGCAACAATTCAATATGCTTTGGAATATTCAGGTTTAATTTTTCGCGTGGTAAATCCGGGATTTTTAATGCTGCGTCAAAACGTTTTTGTGCATCCACCGCATCCGCCGCCGCAACCATTGACAACGCATGCACCGGACAATTTTTCACACATACACCGCACCCCGTACAATCCGCAGGCGAAATATTCAACGTATAATACATATCCGGCCCTAATTCAGGCGTCTTCATCGGCACAACAATCACACCATCTGCGCGTGCGCGTTCAGCCTGGGCCGCGGACATCGCACGAATACGAATCGCCGCATGTGGGCACAGCATAGAACATTTGCCACACTGGGCACACAGATTCAAATCACACTGCGCCACCCTATCCGAAATTCCGCGCTTTTCATATTTGGATGTTCCAACCGGATATTCGCCCGCCGCAAAAATCGAACCAGGACGAAAACGCGACACAGGAATTGCGTCCCCTCGACCTGCCGCCATTTCACCCAATGTTCCTGCAATTTCAGCCGGTGCCACATCCGTCATAGCCGGAATAAAATCGGGCGCAAAATTCGATACAGACGATGGCAACTGGAATTCTGTTAAATATTTTGCCGCCGTATCAACCGCAGTCCAGTTAGCCTGAACCACGTCCATACCTTTTTTACGATATGTTTTTTCAATTGCGTCCTTGGCCGATTGCGCCGCAATTTTCGGATCAACGATTTTCATCAAATTAAAGAAATTTATCATAATAAAAGTATTTATACGATTACCCAAACCCAACTCTGCCGCGGCGGCATTCGCATCCAAGAAATAAACGCGCGCACGCATACGAATCAGGTGTTCCTGGGAATCGCGCG
>CADCAA010000017.1 GCA_902799285.1 uncultured Pseudomonadota bacterium | reverse complement strand
TGTTGGGTCATTGTTTTTCCTTTGGGTTATAAGCGAAAATAGAAAAACAAGAATAGATTTAGAAAGGTAAAAAAATTGTTGGCTCTCATTACAAGAAACCAGTATAAATTTGATGTTTTTTCTGCCGATTTCTAAGCCACACATAGATTCCATAAAGGGTGCCGGCTATTCGGTTTTGACATATCATATTGCACCGGAATTCCTTTTACGTTTGGTGGCAATAAGACGGTTGTGGCGGTTGGTTTTACATTGGTGTTCCCCTGCGGTTTTTCCTGATTAAATATTCGTGCCATTTTCGCAATAAAAAGCCGGCAAGCAAAACGTGGCTTTGGTTTTCAGGATGTTTGATAAATTAGCACGTTGGCGGGGAATTATCTAAACAGAAACCCCAACCAACGGTCTGTATTTGGATGGGGCTTGCATTAGAAACTGGACATCTTTTACAGACCAATTTTATAATGAATGTTTGCCTTGTTGTTTTTCTAATGCACAAACACTCATCATTTCAAAAAATAGAACTTGGACTTATATGTTTTTTCTACTTGGTTGTATTTTTATCGTCATTTAATCGATATGGATGCACTTTGTTTTTGATTATCTCTTTGTCAATTTGATTCAATACGGTTTTTACTATCTGTTCCCTGATTTTTGGACTATCAACAGTAAAATTGGCAGGGAAAGCGATTGAATACTGGTGGCGGGCGGAACTGTAATAAACCCTGAACCCGTCTAAATGTAGCATTTTATCAAAACAGACACTATATGTTCCAACCAATGTTTCAGTTTGCATATCAAGTTTTTTTATGGTGATTTCATTTAGATTCATTTTTGACCTTTTATAGATGTTAGAACTTTATTTAATCGCCCAAAACATCCCATATAGAATACACAGGTAAAAAGACACCCCCCTTGCGCCCGTATCATACATAAAGGGCGATTTTGGGCGAGTATCTACTAAAAAGGTGGCATATACTAAGGGCGATTAAATAACTTTACTTTTTTGTCTGGTGTGGTATAATAGGGGCAAGTGCTAAGGGTGATACGAACAGTGATACGAATTGGCGCTCAAAGATAAAAGCGGAACACGAACAAGCCCAGAAAACCGGCGTTTTAGCGACTAGTGGTTTTGTTCCTATACGCTCCGCCAGATTTAACCCCCAGTAATGGGGGTTTTAATATGGCGGAATGTAAAATGTCACGAGAACCGTATGGAGGAAAGCAAAATATTTTTCTCTCGTTTTTATCTTGAAAAAACACAAAAACAATCTATATTTAGATTGCTATGAAAAATTATATTTTACCACTTCGTGATTTGGTTGTGCATCCGGGATTAACTATGCCAATTTATTTGGATAATCCGATGTCTGTGGATTGCCTGAAAACGGCATCCAGTTTTGGTCAAAAAATCGTTCTGGCCCCACAACACTCTTTATCTTATCCAACGTCGCCCGACGATATTTATGATACCGGTACAATTGGCGATATTATCCAGGTATTAAACCTGCCCGATGGATCGGTCCATTCTATTGTTCGCACGACCGACGCCGTTAAATTAAGCGATATAAAAATGGTCGACGGATTTTTTATGGGCGACATCACAAAAATCGAATTACTGGACGACAGTGAATTTGAACAAACAATCGCCATCCGCGACAGAATTATCGAAAACTTGCGCAACCTGACCAGTACAAAAAAATTCAAGATTGAAAAAATATATAACTTGGTTCGGAATTACCCGTTGCCGGCCTTTGTCGACAGTATAATTCAAACACTGGGCATTGATACAGATACGGCTATCAAAATTTTATCCGCAACCACATGGCGCGAAAAATTGATTTTATTACTGGAACAGGTAAACCTGTGCGCCGAAACCGCCAAGATAGAGGATAACATCAATCGCCGTGTGCACCAACAAATGGAAAACGGTCGACGGGACGCAATATTACAGGAAAAACTGCGCGCAATTCAACACGAAATGGGCGATGATGATGACGAGGCTGATTCCGCCAATATGCGCAAAAAAATCGAAAACGCCAACCTGCCCGCGGACGTTATGGACAAAGCACACGCCGAATGGAAACGTATGCGTACAATGTCGCCAATGTCCCAAGAAGGCGGACTGATAAAAAATTATTTGGACGAATTGCTATCGATGCCATGGAACAAATCGACACAATCGCCGATTGATTTACAGAACGCACGCAAAATTTTGGATTCCGAACATTCCGGGATGCAACCTGTCAAAGAACGCATTTTGGAACACATCGCGGTTATGAAAAAAACCGGCACCCATCGCGGCAGTATTTTGTGCTTTGTTGGCGCACCGGGCGTCGGCAAAACATCACTGTGCAAATCTATTGCGACCGCATTGGGCCGTAAATACCAACGAATTTCATTGGGTGGCATTTCCGATGAATCACATTTCCGTGGTCACAGAAAAACATACATTGGCGCACAAACGGGCCGCATTATGGACGCATTAAAACGTTGCAAAACAAATAATCCAGTTATCGTATTAGACGAAATCGACAAAATGGGACGCGATTGGCGTGGTGACCCCGAATCCGCATTACTGGAAATTTTGGATCCCGAACAAAACAAAACTTTCCGTGACCATTATCTGGAGGTTGACTTTGATTTATCAAATGTCCTGTTCATCGCAACTGCAAATTCATTGAATATGTCATCTGCACTGCGTGACCGTATGGAAATAATAAATGTCCCCGGATACAGCGAAGACGACAAAGTTCAAATTGCACGCGAACATTTAATTAAACGCGTGGCCGATGAAAATGGCTGGGATGTAAATAACATAATTATATCTGACGACGCAATTCGCCACATAATCCGTAATTATACATCTGAACAGGGTGTCCGTAATTTACAACGCGAATTGGCAACATTATTACGCCGGCAATTATTGGCAAACGATGGTTCGGACGAAAAAACAGAATTCACAATCGAAAAAATTGATGACCTGTTATCAATCCGCAACTGTGGCGATGTTGGACACAAAATTGGTTTTGGAATGCGCGCACAATAAAATATGAATATATTTCGTGAAATCATAGAATATTATTTTAATTGCAAAAACATACTGCGCCAAATATCACAACATGGTGATAATTTAGAATTTGAAACATGGATTCATCATGGTACAATAAAGATAAATGACCAATTTATGCTTCGGTGTCCAAACCTGTATTTCGATGTGGTAAAATACGAAACATTATTGGTCGGGGAAACCAGATTCAGGTTTACATTACATCGTGAATCTGAATTTATGTCGTATCCCAAACACAGGAAATTGTTCGACCGCATTTTCGCGCCAACAATTTTCAATGCATGTAAAAAAAAATATAAACAACGGGAAAAGCAAAAATGATTTTGGTTATAAACACATCAAACAACGGCATTGATTTAGTATTAAATCGCGACAGCATAAAACACATTGATGCCGAAAAACAGGCGATTGCCCTGCCGTCCGCCGTTGAAAAATTTTTAAACGAAAATAATGTTGCTTGGTCTGATTTAACCGCAATTGGCGTTGTCATTGGCCCCGGCAGTTTTACCGGCATCCGTTTGGGTATCGCATATGCCAAGGGTATTGCCATCGGATTAAACATACCAATCGTTCCAATCAACGCATTTGAATTATATTTGGCGGAATACCCGGATGCATTTGTGGCAATCGAATCCGGTCGCGGTGATTTTTTTGTAGCAGCGGCAAACCTGGCCCCGTGCACCATGGAAATTGAAGAATTAGAAACACGTCAAATGATGTGTCCGCGAACCGTTGGCCACAAACAATTTAACCTGATATACGCATCTGATATAGTTCGTAAAAAAATGGAATCCAAAAACATTGAACCCGTAATTCCAATGTATTTGCGCCCCAGTTATGCCGAAGAAAAAACAACAGGAAAATAACATGTATTCTGAACTTGAAAATCTGTATGCGAAATGTTTCCCAGAAAAAAGCCAAAAATGGTCTGCAAACGATTTTGCGGATTTGAAAAAATCCGGCTGTGATATTATTGTGGGACAAAACAGTTTCATCGTTTGGCGCACTGCCGCGGACGAGGCCGAGATTATTTCCATCGGGGTCACACCCGACGCACGCCGCACCGGTACCGCATCGGCATTATTGCAAATCATGGAAAACGACGTTAAACAATCCGGCGTAAAAAACATTTTTTTAGAGGTCGACGCGGCAAACATCCCCGCAATCGGCCTGTATCACAAAAGCGGGTTTCAAAACATCGGCACGCGCCCACAATATTATGACAACGGCCACGATGCAATCATTATGAAAAAGGATATATAAAAATGTCAGAAATCATTAACGCAATGTGTTTAACCACCACAACAAATTCCAAAGGTTTTATAATATTGGAATATGTGACGCCGGTCCCAAAAATCTATATTGCAGATTGGGATAAATATATTCGTCGTCAACGCGTCGCCGGCAAATCACACGTTATGTTGGTGACACCCGCCGACGAATATTACGACGACGTATTAAAATTCAAACACGGGGATAAATTTTTAATTGAAAACAAACGCGTCATTTTACACCCAGTCCGCGAATTTGAAATTCCAACCGGCGAATATGACATTACCCAAATCAAAAATTTATCCAGATAAAAAAATTTTATTTTATAAAAAAACCGCCCAGAATTTTCCGGGCGGTTTTAATTTGCATCAACTGTTATTATTTATTTAACGCTTCGATAATCTGGGCGTATGGAATCGCACCTGGGAAAGCCTGTTCATTGATAATCAAGAACGGTGTTCCGTTGATTTCGAATTCTTGGGCCATGCCACGAACATTTGCCAATTCACGTGTGACAACTTCGCCTTGCATATCAGCCTCTAAGCGTTTTGTATCCAATCCCGCTTCTTTTGCAAATTTCAAAACATTTGCTTTGACTTTGTCGCCCAGTTTGGATCTGTCTTTCATATCATCTGGCGAATAATATTCTTTTGTCATCAACGATGTTGCCAAAGCAGCGGCCTTTGCATTGTCTTGCAATTTAGCAGCAATAACCGCACGTGCCGGGGCATCAGACAAATCACCATGGATAGAAAAGTTTTTAATAACAACACGAACATCATCACGTTCTTTCAAAACCTTTTCCAATTCACCATGGACACGACGGCAATATGGGCAGCTGAAATCGGTCCAGATAAAGATTGTATTTTTCGCATCGACATTACCCAAAATCGGGGCGTCAGCCATCATGGATTCCGCACCTGTTTTAACAGCCTTGCGAATCGCTTTATCTTTTACAGCGGCCTGTTGTTCCTGATAACCATTTGCCATATCCTGCAAAATCATAGGATTCACAGATGTCAAATAATATGGTGTCCACAAACGTGCAACACAACCAGCAATCAAAATGATAGCCAACAAGTTAACGCACTTTTGCAATAAAGATTCGCCTTTACCAGTATTGCCCAGCATGACACCGCCAAACAAAAACATAGCAATTGCGACAACCAAGATTAAAATTGTCCAAATCATGTTTTTCTCCTTTATATGTTGAACGATATAAACATAGAACAATAAAAATAAAACGCAATCAAAAAATTATTTAATTTACAAAAAAATTCTGAAATTCGGCACAGCCACATCCAGCCCACGACACGCACTTTCTAAAAACCGCATGGTCGTTTGCAAATTTATCGGCAATTTGAATAATTTATCCATATACGGCGCGCCACAATCCGCACACACCGCGCGCCCAGTCCGTGGTGACAAATAAATTAAATTATCCTTAGCCCCACATCCAGAACATTTTGACAAATCCAGCGCATACCCCAAATTCCGCAACAAATCCAATTCCCATTGTAAATAAGTATCATGATTTATATCACCCAAAACCCGAACCGTGGACGCGTATAAATCGGGATACGCCTCACGCTCGGGCAACAGAGTTTCGATTAAAGAAAACACAGAATTCATAAACGCCAATTTTGATGAATCTATCATAGCAGACAAGGCTAAATTTTTTTGTGCCTCGAAATGAAACACCCCCAATTGGGAATCCAAGCGTGCATTCCATACGACCGCGCCAACCTGCCCCACCAATGGTTTTGTTTTTGCGATTCCCGCCCCACGCAGCATTCCCGACAACACACCATGCATTTCGGTAAATATGCGCAAAACAGCATCCCGTTCACCAAACGGCCGTATCGACACAATCAAACCATCAGATTCCAATTTCATAATAACAATTATGCAACAAAGATAATTTACAGCCAACAAAAAAATCCCGACGGATTGTCGGGATTTTTTTAATACTCAGAAAAATTATTCAGCGTCGGCCGGTTTTTCTTCGGCAACTTCCGCTGGCTTCTCTTCTTTAACTTCTTCCGCTGCTGGTTCTTGTTCAACCTTTTTGGTTCCAAAGGTCAATTTTTTACCGGCAACCAAAGCATCGATTTCTTCTTGTGTTTGTGCAACATAAATTTTCACAGGCACAATAACATCGGCATGCAAAGCGATTTTTGTATCAAACACACCAATTGTTTTAATTGGGGAACCCAACAAAACCTGGGCGGATTCAACGGACACATTTGCGACCTCTTTCAATGTGCGTGCAATGTCGCGGCTGGATACAGAACCATACAATTGACCCGTATCACCGGCCTGGCGAATCATATAGAATTTTGCATTTTTCACGGCATCAACATGGCTTTCGGCCGCCTTGCGTGCATTTTCATGACGTGCGACCAATTCGGCCTTTTTCGCTTCGAACAAAGCAACATTTTCGCGTGTCCAACGCATTGCTTTGTTATTTGGCAACAAATAGTTGCGTGCGAACCCAGTTTTAACCTCGACAGTATCGCCAATGTTGCCCAATTTTGTAATTTTTTCTGTTAAAATAACTTTCATTTTATCTGTCCTTTTTGTTTCAAAGTTAGAGTCACACGACCCAAATTAAATTATTTCTTCCTCTTTTCAAAATTTTATTATACGAGGCGATTGGAAGCAGAGATTGTTCCGCAGTGTATAAGACATACATAAGGAACGATATCTGCGACAAGCGCCCGCAGAATAAAATTTCCCTTTGTATATAGTTTAAACGACCAACATTTCAATAGCTGGCAATGTTCCACGTTCAATAAATTCCAAAAATGCGCCACCACCTAGCCAAAGCACGTTGATCTTTTTGGGAAACACCACTGATACGACTTGGCACGATTTTACCACGCTCTGTGATATAATGTGACAAAGTTTTAATATCTTTGTAATCAATAACCTTGCCCTTTAATGGGTTAGATTTTTTACGATAAATTGCTGCACGAACTGCCATTATTCTGCCTCCTCGGTATCTGTGTTCTTTTTCATCATGACGGATGGTGTCGTCGCCAATTCATCAACGCGAACATTCAAAAAACGAATAACGTCTTCGTCGATACGGCTGCGGCGTTCCAATTCAGCCACCTGGGTGCCTGGCAATTCAATGTTTAACAAAACATAGTGAGCCTTGCGATTTTTACGAATGACATATGCCAAACTTTTCAATCCCCAAAATTCTGTGGATTTAACATTGCCACCCAATTCTTTGATAATATCTGTAAATTTAGACGCTTTTTCTTTAACCTGCGCCTCGGTCAGGTCCTGGCGGAAAACCAGTACACTTTCATAGTAAGCCATTTTATTTCCTTTGGTCTTTTACTTTGTTAATCGGCCAATTGCATAATTACAATCAGCAGGAACAGCCCATATTATGGACCTTTTTGCACAAAATGCAAGAAAAAAGTACAAAAAACAAATAATTCCTCAATTGAACTTTGCACTTTGTACTCTGAAATCTCGCTGTAGTGAAACGAAAGCGGATGAACACCAAAAGAAAAACGCCCAATATCGGGCGTTTTTAATTATTTTGCCCTGGTTTTCAATAATTTTTGGGCCATATTAAATGACAAAGTATCCGGAACATATTGCGCAATATACGCATCAATCATATCCTGGGGCAATTCAGCCACAGTCAAAACATTAACGAATTTCCGTGCATCATCCGGATGCGCCAGCAAATATTTACGCACAAAATCTGCAACTTTTTCAGCATCTTTTTCGTTTAAATCATTTTGCATCAAACGTTTAGCGATGCTTGGATTTTTTTCGGCAATTTGTTTCGAAATATTTTGCATCATCGGGGCCAATCTGATTAATTCACGATTAAAATCCGCATCCAACGTTTTGTTTTTCAACAATTCAGATATTTCACCCCAAAAACGCGCCTTGGCCTCTTTCTTGGACACAAATGGATCGGACACCATCGCCAACATAGCAACCGCAGCGATCACCAAAGTATAAATCATCAAAGCAATTTCCAACTTTGTATTTTCATTAACCGCCTCCCTGACATTACTGGAAACCTGGGCCGCACCCCATGTCAACAACAATGGCGCACCCATTATTATTGCCGCATTTACAGTTTTTTTATGAAACATATCGCGCTTTGCCCTGCTTTGCATACGCGATTCCAAAGCCTTTTCTTTCAAAAGCAATGATGCCTTGCTGTATTTTGTTGTTTTTGTTGGCATAATACACTCCTTACATTTTTATAACCAATTCACCCAGATAATAGCACAACCCCCGCCAAATAACAAGAAAAAAAGCCCCATCCGGGGCTTTTTTAATCGCGATAAGGATTGTTTTTCGTCTTGGATGGGAACAAGAATAAAATAAACACAACTATACACCACATCCAACTTAGCCAATCAATCACCAAAACACTGTGCATAACATCCGGCACCAACATTGAATAAACAAAGAACACAAAACTTATCCACAATAATTTTGCCGAAAAACCCGCATCATGCAATCTGCGCGACATCAAGCCCCACATCGGCACCATCATCACAACACAGAACAAAACCCACATCAACGCAATGAACCCGGCCAACAACAAATTAAACGGCTGAATCATAACGGCGGTCCCAATCATAACAAATGCGGCTAAAAACCAGAATAAAATAATCCACCAATATTCGGCACGTGTTGCAACACCACTGAATTGAAAATATTTTTTGAAAAAGTTCGCAATCGCACGACCAAAAGAAACCATTTTCACATTACCATCCCCAGATTCACGACGGGCAACAGTTTTTTTATTTGGCATTTTTTTCACAGATTTTACAGATTTTTTTGTTGGCATATTTTTTCTCCTTATGCCAAAGATTTTACTATTTTTTTAACAAAAACACAAGTTTTTTATGTACACGTAAAACTATTGACTTAACGATGCCAAATTTACTACCATAAATCTAAGTTAGAGGGATTATATGACCAACCAATTTCATAGAACATTAAACTTTATGGCGCTGTTCATCGCGGTATTGGCCGTGTTGCTTGGTTTTTTTCATAATGAATTTATGGAATTGGCATCCACCAACTATGTAATAAACGGAATTATTATCGGTACTGGATTATTCGGCATTGGTTTATGTTTTTATGAAATGATATGCTTGGTACCTGAATATCATTGGTTGCATAAATATACCACCGGTCACCGCAATATGGAATTACCACCACGTATTTTGCGGCCTATTGCACTGGTTTTGCAACGCCGCCCATGCCGCATATATGTTGAAACAATGACCAATATGATGGATATGGTGGCGATACGTTTTGACGATGCGCGCGAATCGATTCGATATATAACCAGTTTGCTAATCTTTCTGGGGCTGTTGGGCACATTTTGGGGATTGGTGACAACACTTGGATCATTTGGTGAATTAATTGCGAATTTGGATTTGAATGATGCGGACGTTATGCTGACGATGCAAACCGGGATGTCCGCGCCATTATCGGGTATGGCAATCGCATTTACCAGTTCGCTGTTGGGACTGGGCGCTAGTTTGATTATCGGATTTTTATCCCATTTGGTTGGCCACGCACATAATGCAATATACAATGAATTGGGTGATTATATGGCGGCGCATACGCATACGGTGAATTTTGATAACACTGCACGCATATTGCCAAACATTGATTTGAACACACAAAGAATAACTGCGACGGTGGAAAATATCGAACGCAACACCGCACACAAACATAAATAACATAAATCATAGGGGGGATTTTATGTTAACATTACGGTATAAAGAAAAGACAAATGCATGGCCGGGATTTGTGGATTTATTTTCCAACCTGGTTATCATTTTAATTTTTCTGTTAATAGTATTTTTGTTTTTATGGACAACAACATCTGTATTTAATAAAAACAGTGGTTCCCAGGCCGTCACAAAATTACGCAAAACAAACGCCGAACAGGCGGCCCTGATTCAACAAATGGAAAATGACGAGGCCGAGGCAAAACGCCTGTTGCTGATGGCACGTGACGAAATCAATTTGAACGAAGCAAGTGTTCTGGACCTTAGCAATGCATACGAAATCAAATTGCAAGAATTGGAACAACAAACGGCATCCTTGAAAACCCAGGTTGCCGAACTGCAAAACAATCGCAATTTAACAACCCAATACGAATATAAAATTGCCGAACTGGAAAAACAGGTTGAACGTCAAAAAACCGAACGCACGACATTGGAAAACCAAATCGACAATTTGAAACAAAAGTTAACCGCCCAGGATGAAGTCCAATCAAACATATCAAATGCGGAAATTGAAAAACTGCAATTTGAATTGGCATCCGCACGCGCAAATGCCGCCGCGGCCCAGGCTGAATATATAACAATGTCCAACCAATTGAACCGGGCATTGGCGGACAAGGTTGCCGAATTAAACGAAATGGCGAAATACCAATCTGAATTTTATCGCGCGATTAAGGATGCAATTGGCAACCGCACGGTTATGCAGCCCGACGGCGACCGCTTTATAATATCCAGTGATATTTTATTCCCATCCGGCAAATACACTCTGTCGGCGGACGGCAAACGCCAGTTGGCGGCAATCGCAAATGTAATTCGCGATTTTGAATCCAAAATCGATCCAAATGTAAAATGGATTATTCGTGTCGATGGCCACACAGATAACAAACCTGTAATGCCCGGCACACGCGGATATAAAAACAATTTGCAATTATCAATGTTGCGCGCCAGTGCGGTTGTCGACGAATTGGCGAAAAACGGCGTATCAAAACGACGCCTGGTCCCAAGCGGTTTTGGCGATTTGCACCCAATTGAACTAGGTGATGGCAAGGCCGCATTACAGAAAAACCGCCGCATCGAATTACAATTAACAAATAAATAGTTTTTGCATTAATTGAACTTTGAACTTTGTAAATTGAAAAAAGCCCCAATCGGGGGCTTTTTAATAACGCGGTCGGGGGGTTGATAAATCAGTATGCTTTGACTCCGTTAATCTTCCAGAACGAATCAGTATTTTATACATTAACGGCCCCCCAATCACAAAATCATGGGCAGACACATTAACGACACACACGTGGCAAATGAAATTTTTTGCGATACCAAATGCCACGAAATGCGCCGAACATACCAAAAGCCTATCACAGCCCCGAACCCAATTCCCATCAAGTTCAAATCCATTTTATCAAACAAACAATCCCAGTATCAAGCAAAATTTATTTCCATATTTGAACTTTGCACTTTGAGTTTTATAAAAAAAAACGGCTTTCGCCGTTTTTTTTTACATTGCAGAAATATAATCGACCTCGATAACGTCCATTTCACCGGCATCGCCTTTATCGACCTGGCCTTTTAATTTCATCTTGGTATCCGGCATAATTACCATTTCGCCCAAAATCACAGGCTCGATTTCAACATGTATCGTTCCGGTCGCATCTTGGAACAAATACATTTTATCGCCCAAATCTTCGATGATATAGCCCGTCATCACGACATTTTGATTGTCCGCCATATTCGGGATTTGATTGACAGTCACAATCGCATCAACCACCGGTTCCACCATAGTCACGGTTGTAATTGTCGCCGCCGGCATATTATTATTGTTGTTATTCATTGAATTATTATGCATTCCCGAACCCGCGAACGCAGCACCAGTTGCAAATACAGACGCAACCGCAAAAACATAGATTTTTTTCATGTGTTTTCTCTCCATTGGTTAAAGTTTTACACAATGGAATTATACCGCCAACCACAACACAATCGTATAGGATTGATTGACAACATCTGAGCTCTGCCTGTCCCACGAAGTTCATCGTCTCGGCGTAGCGAAGCGAAGACGGATTAACGAAGTGGGAAACTTTGCAAAAAAATAATCGCAACCGCGATTATTTTTTCATATGAACATCGATTTGTGGGAATGGGAAATTGATCTTTTTGCGCGGTAATTCACGATACAGTGCCTCACGCATATCACCCATGCTTGTGAACCAATCGGCATATTTTGTCCAATACCAAACGGTTAACACAACCGAACTGTCGGCCAGGTCACTCACAAAAACAACCGGTTCCGGCGATTTCATAATACGCGCATCCGCCGCCAACACATTTAATATAACGCGACGCGCAACATCCACATTGTCGCCATACGAAATTGCAATTTGAATTTCAGCACGCCGATTTTTCCGGTCAGACAAATTAGTAATTTCGCCATTTGCCAATGGCCCATTCGGCACGAACACAACCTGGTTATCAAAGGTATGTATTTCCGTCGTGAAAATCATAATCTTTTTAACCGTCCCCATTCGCCCAGACGCCGTCTGAATCACATCGCCAATTTTGAACGGTTTCAAAAATAAAATAATAATTCCACCGGCAAAATTTTGCAGCGTCCCGGACAACGCCATACCAACCGCCAAAGCACCCGCACCCAACACCGCAACAATCGATGTCATTTGCACACCGACAGTGGTCAGCACAATAATAATTACAAAAATTCGCAACACAATATTTGTAAAAGATGACAAAAACGAAACCAACGACGGTTCCAATTTTCGTTTTTCCATTGCGAACTTCACAGATTTCGTAATGCGTTTTGCAACCCACATACCGGCCATCAAAATCGCAACAGCCGCAATCAATCGCAAACCAAAATCAACCGCACCACCCAATAAACCTTGGATTAAATCATGCCATTGTTCGGCGGTTTTTGGAGCATCGGTCACCAATTCGGTCTGGGCATCCGACACGTGCTGCAACGCACCCTGGATATTTGCAGTAATTATTTCATTTGTATTGTCCATACTATATCACCCTATTACATTTGGATATCTTCGCATTTTTCAGTTGTTTTTGGTTCATCGCATTCTGTCTTGCGATTATCAAACAATCCCCACAAAACAGATGAACCTGTTGTACTGCAATTTTGTGTAGTTGTTGTTGAACAATAATGACAAATACGAGTATCACGATTGAACACAGCGGTTGAATTTTTGGAAAGTCCACCAGCAGAAACACTGGAATTACCACTCTTTAATTTATTTAACCAACTGGCCATACCTGTACCACCTTTGGTTAAATCAGTATTAGCAGCACCAGCTGCAACATCATAACTGATTGCATATGGCGCCGTCAGTGGTTCTTGGGGCGCGATACCACCAACACCGGTATTTCCCAATGTTCCAATCTTTTGACACATATATTGCGCCAAATCAGCTGATGCATTTTTAGTTGCCTCTGCAATTTCTTTATTCAATTTTGCATTATAATTGCTCTGTGCCTGGCGCAATGCCGCAATCGCAATTTCCATTTTAACCTGGTTCAACAGATTTGGAAAACGCGCAGATGTTTTTTCCTGTTTGCCCGTGATTTGTTCCAAATTACGTCCGGTTATACAATATTGGATTTTTGGATCTTGCTCAATCATTTCAATAGTGCGATTGATTGTCCCCGCAATGTTATTCAATTCTTCTTCGATTGTTGGAATAATCGCGGACGCGCCTTCTTCACTAGAAAAACGACTACGAACCTGGGCTATATAATCCGCGACACCAATTTCACCAGGTTTCAAAACATCTTCGCCGTCTGTGGTTTTCGATGAAGCCTCACCCATTTTGATTGAACCAAATGAAATCATACCAGTCACACGATAAACATTACCGTCTTTTTGTGAACGCAAACTGCCAGTCCCCATCGTATCATCGGCTGCGAATTTGTTGCAATCGGTTGTACTGCCGCAAACCTCAGTCATTTTTTCTGCCACCAAGTTTTGGCATGTTTCTAATGCCGCATTATCTATATTCAAATACAATCCCATCAACATAGAATCCAAATCGTCCATAGAAAATTTCGGATTTGCCTGCTTGCACACAACCAATTTATCGATTGGACAAATATCATGAATATATGCGTAATCCATACCGATACAGTTTGAAAAATCCGGTCCGCAACGTGTGTCATCAGTAAAGCAATCTTTAACTTCTTGGGTACACGCATCAACACGCATCGCCGCCAATTTGTCTTTTACATACGCCCAAATTTGTGGTTCCATACGTTCGCATGGGTCGATTTCAACCTTGCAAAAACTGCGCGCCATATCGGGACGCGCCAAACATGCATCCATGGTCTCGACCCCTTTGCCCGCGATGTCGTCACGACACGCCTTTTGAATACAGTTTGAAATATCGGTCAAACAAGATTGACGTTTTTTACTTTCAATTTTACTTTCTGCCAAACGAATTGTTGGCGCAGCCTCACGCAGGAAATCATCCCACACATATTGACGCGACGACACACATTGATCTAAAACGCGTTCACATATATAACGTTTTGATTCCAAAATTTCCATTGTTGAATCGGTGATATCATATGTGACGGTTTTTTTAACCTTGGTCTTGGCGGTGCTTTTAGCCTGATTATTTTGCATATTTTCCGACGCAATTGTGAATACGCAATTTTCCCAATCCGTGCCACAGGCATCCGAACCCTGCATACATTTTTTGTATTCAACCATACATTCGCCACGATCGTATTTATCCGCCGAATCCAGTGATTCTTTTAACGCAGAACGTACCGCGGCATTAGCCAAATTCATTTCATTTTTGGCATCCGCTTCTTTCTTTACAATTGCGTTTTCAAACCCCTTGCAATCCGACACAATCTGACGCGAATAGATTTGCTTTAACAAAGGAATATCTTTTTGGCATACATCCATATCCATTTGCGCACGACATAAATTATCCGCCGCCGCAAACAATGCATCACCCGTTTTGTCCGCGATAGAATCTACATCGTCAAACAAATCGTCATCGTCCGATGCTGCATCCCACATAGATAACAACGACTTTCTTTTTTCCGCCGCAGATTGTTTTTGATTCTTAGCAACATCACCCGTTTTCGCATCATACTCACGCGTACCATTAAAAATAATATCGGCATTTGCGCCCGCCTGGACACGTTCAACCTCTTCGGTTTTTAATCTTTCTGCCTCGGCCAATGTGTCTTTGATTTTTTCCAAACGTGCTTCAAACCCAGCATTTTTATCACTGCAAGCGCAAGAACCACCATCATTGTTATCCAGAATACAAAATTGATCCATACAACCATAATACGCATCATAGCATTCTTGGTTATATACCCCCGATGCCGCGACCTTGGCCCGCACTTTGGTTCCCTGTTGAATTGCCGATTGCTTTGACACACTTGTTGCAGAATATGCCGGCGCAACCACAGCCATCAACACAACAAACAAACCAAAACATAAACTTTTTTTCATATTTCTCTCTCCAATCGGAACAAAATTTATTGCAAAGCCGCAGTCGCACTTATAGCCGCAGTTGACGTCGACGAAACATTGCTAATACTAATACCACTGCTGATACCATGCGACGTATTACCACCATTAACAACCGGGGTATTAATATTTGCCACACTCAACTTATTAATAGCATTACTTTTCGTATCTTCATCATCCAACGATGCGCCCGACACATTGATATCCTCGCAAGATTCTAATTCTTGGCAATATTCTTCTTCATCACTGGAATTTGCACCCAAAACACCACCAATCACACCACCGGCAACCGCACCAATCGCCGCACCCCATGGACCACCCACAACACCAATAGATCCACCAGACGACATTCCACCAATCACACCTTTGGCGATACCTTGTGACTTCTTTTCGCCACCAACCTCGCACACCTGTTGCACACGACACACATGGCAATTATGCAAATCCGGTTCGTATGTCACACTGCGAATATAAGAATAATTTTTTTCATCTGGCTTTTGTTCTTTTTTATATGTTTCCAAACAATACTTACGCGCCTTGTTTGTTTCTTCACGGATTTTCAATTCATCCATACGCGATGCCAATTCACGCAAAGCACGATTTTCCGCATTACTGTACGCAATCATTTTTGCCGCAGAATTCACGGTCGCACGCGCACCACGACGCCCCGCGACACGCGTAGAACTGCCCGATATTACGTCCTGGCATGCACTTAACGTCAAATCTTTTTCAAATTCGGTAAAGAAATTATCAACCGCGGTTTTCGCCTTGGCTTTTGTTTCCGTAATATACGATTGCCCCACATCACTTAATTGCAAATCAACCCAACCATTCACCACCGGCAACATATCATCAACCGACAAACACGTCATGTCCGAACCGCAAACCGCAGTCAATTTTTCAGCATACTGATTTACACAGCCCGTCAACAATTGATAATCCATATGCAACATAGCCGAACTGACCAACACATCATATTGCGCGGCATTTTTGCACGATGGGAACATACTTTGTGGACACAATGTTGCAATTTCCGACGCCTTTTTGCCAACACATTCTGGCTTTGTAAAATCAGTTCCACATTTATCCTTTAAACACGCATCCAAATCATTTTCACAGAATTTAGTTTGCAAATACGCCAATTTATCATTTATAACAGTTTGAATTCCTGGAATCTTTTCATTGCATTCCGTAATAATTGGGCAAATCCCCGCTGCGACCCGAACGTCGGTCAAACACGCAGAATTCGTGGATGTTGAGCACCCTTCCTCTAAACAATTTTGGATTTTTGCCAAACACGTTGCACGTTGATTTTTGTCAGCATACTTTGCCGCATCTTTTAATACAGCAACCGATTCGTCCTGCCAATCTTTTATAACATCATTACGGACATACATACATTGATCCAGCACATCTTCGCACGCATTTGCACGACGCGACAATAATCCTTCGTCCAAACAATTTTCAAAATTCACGCCACAGCCGCCCTTGTCCGCGATACACGAACGATAAACCAATAAACATTCACCACGATTATATTTGTTTGTTGTATTCAACATTTCAGAACGCACCGCACGCACCGCCGCCTCGGCTGTTTTTTTATTGGATTCTGCATCACGTTTTTGATCAGACAAATAAGAATCAAACGATTTACAATCCGCAACAATCAAACGACTGTACAACAATTCTTCGGCCTTTGCCTTGGCACCACATTTTTCTAATTCGGCCGCACAAGATTCCGATGCCATTTCATACAACTTTTTACCAATATCCACGTCTTCGGCCAAATCGCCCTCATCTTCGTCCGCGACATTCAACCAAGCCGAAAAATCAACACCGGACCGCAAAGAACTTTTTTTCGCAGTATCAGATTCACCAAACACCAACCTTGCCTTGGCGCCAAACCTTTCACGTTCAACACCGGTCGTGTATAATTCGTCAGCCTCGCTTTGAATCTTTTGAATTTCCTGGATTAATTTTTTTGATCCAGAAATATTATCACTGCACGCGCAACGCGAACCTTCGGTTTCATCCAGCAAACAAAAAGCATCACGACAAGTCCCAGATTCCACCGCAACCACATCCTGTTTTACATCATTCTGGTCCACATCCGCCCCAGTTGTCGCGACCGCCGCACCGGCCCTTTGATTCACCACCGGCGCCACAGATGCACTCTTGGTTGCCATCCCAGAAACAGACACCATACGACCCCCGGCATTGGTATTACTGCGCGTCATCCCAACGCGCGCCACACCACTATCGCGATCCGCGCCCCAGGCAAACATTGGCAAAAAACATAAAACCAGTGCGATATTTTTGAAATTCATATCTCTCTCCACATACTATAATCACATATAATTTTATCAAAAAAAACAAAACTTAGCAAGCACAAGTAAAAAAATCTTGATATTTTTATGCTTGCGATATATCATTGAAAACACAAATAAACAAAAGGATTCAATTTATGGCAAAAGACGACGTTATCGTTTTCACCGGCACTGTCACAGATAAATTACCAAACACAATGTTTCGCGTAAAACTGGACAATGGCCATGACATCATCGCAACCGTATGCGGCAAAATGCGCAAGGCACGCATTTGGGTTAACGTTGGGAAAAAGGTTCGTGTTGAAATGACACCATACGATTTGGACAAGGGCCGCATCACATTCGTCGAAAAAAATAATTCCACACCCGATACACCAAACGCATAATGGGTAAAATTATCTATAAAAAATGCACCGAACGGTGCATTTTTTTATTGCCCAAAAAAAAGTTTTTTTGGTAGTATTTAATAAGTATGAGGAAGAAAGGTTTTCTAACATTTATCTTATCCGTGATTTTCGCGATTGGTTGCGCCAATGGTGCTGATCGTGCCGGGGCAAACACAACCCGCACTATACAGTCAAAAACACAATCACGCACGACAACAAACCAAACACGAAAAACAACATCTGCGCGTACCACCACCGAACGAACAACCACACCACGCACCACCCGGCGCCAGGTTGTATCCTCTCGTTCGGGATTGCTATACACACCCAAAAATAACAAACAGGTTGTTGGTCGCGCGGCATCAACAGACATCGCAACTGGCCAAAGTTTTGGTGCCGAATACAACACGTGTCGCGATGCATATTTCACATGCATGGATCAATTCTGTGCAAACATTGATGAAACATATCGTCGTTGTATATGCTCCGGCCGATTAAACGAAATCAAACAAAAACAATCCGCCATTACCCAAACAACTGATTCATTGACCGAATTTCGTGATTTTAACCTTGATATCATCAATAAATCCGGGGCCGAGGTTCAGTCTATGACATCCGCAACAATCGGCGAACAAATGGCATCCACAGCCACAGACAAATCAAATTCCGCAAAACAGTTAAACGCCATCAGCGACGTTTTATCCAAAGCAAAAAGCAAATCTTTATCAACATCCGGTATGTTGGATGCCGGTGGCGACATAAAATCCATTTGGTCAACCACAGATTTAGCATCTGGTGCAAACATTGCGAACCTGACCGGCGAACAGTTATACAACGCCGTCAATGCACAATGTTCTAAAATGGTTGCCGATGTATGTCCGGCATCTGGATTAAATATGGTGATTTCCGCATACGGTATGTATATTGAAAACGATTGTTCAACATTGGCAAATAATTTATCAAAACAAAAAAATACCGCCAATACAGTGATCCGTGAAACGGGACGCGAAATGGGCGTTGCGCGTATTGAAAATTATAATGCACACAATTCACTATCTATCAATGAATGCATCAAAAGCATCCGTAATGATATGACCGCAAAAACCGCATGTGGTCCTGACTTTGTCCATTGTTTGGACGTCAGTGGATTATACCTGAATATTGATACGGGCGAACCGATATACAGTACAAACTTTTATAACCTGGCGAACCAAATATCATTATCCGGCAACATTTTAAACAATCAAACAAACCATATGATTGTAAACGAATTAAATCGAAAAAAGGTTTTTGCGCAACAATCGCTGGATAAATGCCGCGATTTATCAAACGACATATGGGATGAATTTATGCGCCAGGCGATTATCGAAATTCACCAAAAACAAAACGAAAAAATCCGCAATGTTAAAACCGAATGCCTTAGTGTTGTTAACCAATGCTATGACACACAAACAAACCAGTTAAAGGATTTCAGCAACGATATTAACAACAAAACATTGTTGGGGTTAAACCTGGAAACGGTCGAAGATTTATGCCGCGAAAAATTGGATACGTGCAGCAACCTGTACGGCGGTGGTCCCGACGGCTTAACCGCATTGGTCGACGCCATGCGTGACATAGTTAATCAAAAAATCGTTGCAGAATGTCAAAATTTACTGACCGATTTTGGTCAAAATTTATGTGCGGTTCAATCAACTGATACAATACACGCATACCCATACGCATGTCGTGTCTATGCGCCGGGCGATCAACAATATGCCGCAATTCCTGCATGCAATACGGCAACCGGAACATCGGCAAATTGCGGATCTGATTATACAGAAAGTTTATATCGTCGATTTGTAAACTATGCGATGCAGGTATGTATCCGCCCATCAGAATACGAAGAACTACAAAACACCGGCGTCCCTGCATTGGTATTACAGGATATAAACATCGTTATGGATAAAATGCGCATTGCAATGGGAAACGAATTATCCCGTGAATGTGAACGTCTGGGTGGTGTATGGGTGACAACACCGTATACAAATACATCAATTAAATT